>JAATFF010000120.1 GCA_015655335.1 Lysobacterales bacterium
CGACTACGCCAACAGCCCAGTGCATCGCTTCTTCCAGATGTGGCAGCAGCTGGACTGCAACGTGAGCCACGCGACGCGCGCCAATCCGAGCGGCTGTCGCGCTGACCTGTTTCCGTGGGTGGAAGTCTCCATAGGCGCCGGCAACAACGGCGTGACACAGCCGGCTGGCTTTACGGATCAAAGCACCGGCGAAGGTTCCACCTCGATGCAGTTCCTCAACATGGCCCAGGGCGATGCGCCCTACTTCAAGCAACTGGCCGAGCAGTATGCGTTGAGCGATAACTTCCACCAATCGGTGATGGGCGGCACGGGTGCCAACCACATCATGCTGGGCTTTGGCGATCTGATCTATTACGCCAATGCGAACGGCGATCCGACCACGCCGCCGGAAAATCAAATCGAAAATCCGAACGCGCAGACCGGCACCAACAACTGGTGGGTGCAGGATGGTTACAGCGGCGGCTCCTACGTCAACTGCGCGGATGACACGCAGCCTGGCGTGGCTTCGGTGCGCAGCTACCTGAAGAGCTTGCCGTACCACACCTTCCGCGGCACGGATTGCAAAGCGGGCGCGTATTACCTGGTCAACAACTACAACCCAGGCTACCTGGGCGACGGTACGGCCGCTCCGTTGGGCGCTGACTTGTTCACGATTCCGCCGACCAAGCAGCAGAATCTCGCGCTCTTGCTAAACCGTCACAACGTAAGCTGGAAGTACTACGGCGAAGGTTTTGCCAACGGCACGGAAGCGGGCGAAGCCGGTACCTTCTGCAACATCTGCGATCCGTTCTTGTATTCCACGCAGGTCATGACCAATCCGACCCTGCGCGCGAACAACCAGGACATCAACAACCTGTACACCGATATCCAGAACGGTACGCTGCCGGCGGTCTCCATCGCCAAGCCAGACGGACTGCTGGACGGCCATCCGGCCTCGTCGAAGCTGGAACTGTTCGAAGGCTATGTACAGAAGATCGTGCAGATGGTGCAGGCCAACCCGCAGCTGTGGGACAACACGGCCATCATGGTGACGTTTGACGAAGGCGGCGGTTACTACGATTCCGGTTACGTGCAGCCGATCGACTTCTTCGGCGACGGTACGCGCATCCCGCTGCTGGTGATCTCCAAGTATTCCACCGGTGGCCACGTGGTGCACACGTACTACGACCATGTGTCCTTCGACAAATTCGTCGAAGCCAACTGGGGTCTGGACGAGACCATCTCGCGTCGCAGTCGTGACAACCTGCCGAACCCGATCGCGTTCCCGAACAATCCGTATGTACCGGTCAATGCGCCGGCGATCGGCGATTTGATGGACATGTTCGACTTCGGTCGCGGTGGGCAGCCTTTCACTGCTGCAACACAGAACTGAGTATCCTGCTGTGCATGCCCCGCCCGCTTCGGCGGGTGGGGCATGTTTGTTTTAGATTCGTCAAACCGAAAGGCACTCACGATGAGCTTGTTCGCGCGATCCGTCAGTCATTTGCATCGCTGGTCCAATCCTGTTGCCGCGCTATTGTTGATTGGCGCGTCCAGCACGATCAGTTCTGGCGCGCATGCCGATCCGGCTGACTTCCAGGCCATGCCCGGCCTTTGGAAAATCACTTTGCACACTCTCAAGGACGGTCGTCCGGGCGCGACGTCGGTGAAATGGAAATGCCTGTATGACGGCGCCGATCCGTGGGCAACCTTTGCCGATGCGATAACGCCGGCTGCCGACTGCCAGCGCAGCGATCAGCACCGCACCAGCACCGCGTTAGCCTGGAATGTGGCTTGTGGCCAGAACAAGGGCAGCGGGCGTATCGACCTGGACTCGGCCGAGCATTACGCCGGTGGCGTTACCTTAAGCGGTCACGACGTATTGCAGGTCGAAGGCAAACGCTACGCGGCATGTACGGGTCCGAGCGACTGAAAACGTTCCTGGAACGCATTTCCGTCCGCAAGAACGCGCGCCGATCGCCTACACACCCTAATCGCGTGAAATTCACGCGCTTCCTACGCGCGTATAGCGATGTTATGCCCCGCTGAACCGTGACTGGTAAGTCCTGTCTACGTCGGACAAGCCATTCACACAGGGGCGTAACACTCGTGTGAGGGATTCACACGTTCTACAGGGGATACATAATGCTTTTCGAAAAAGGCAGGATCATGAGTGCCGTCGCGGCGCTCGTGATGATCGCGGGTGCCGCTCATGCGGGCACCTTTCCGGACTATGGATATCAGCCACCCGCTAACTACACGGGGCCGATCTTCCAGCTAAGCCAGAACTATCCGAAAACACTCCCGGCAGGGCCACCTCCGGCCTTCTTCAAGCTGCTGCCAGCAAAGTTCACCAACGACTTCGAACAGTGGCGGCCTTACGTGGAAGCCGTAAAGAAGTACTGCTTGGAAGGTAATGTCGAAAGCGATTGGTACGTGCAAAAAAATAAAGTACGCAATTGGTACCACGCGCCGTGGCAACACTACGGCCCGCTGGGACGCGAAGGCATACACGGGCTTACCAAAGAGGCGCAAATCCAGTCCAAGCAATTGGCGCCGACACAAATCACCACGGGTCAGACATTCGCTGTCGGCATCTACAACGATATCGGCGCTTACACCATCGGCCAGGTGTGGAAAGATCCGCAGAATCCCGATCCGAGTGTGACGTCGAAGCCGAACAGCTTTCACAACGGCACCGTGGTGTGCAAGCCGCTATTTGCCGATGTCGATCTGAAGCAGGTACCGTTCCTGGTGAATCCGGTGCTGTGGCAGGCCTATGTGACCGATAGCTTCGATTCGGCCAATCGCGAGATCAAGAACGTGGCGCTGATCCAAATGGATTTCGCTATCCGCGACACGCGCGTTCCCGGCACGGGATGGATCTTCGGAACGTTCCAATACAACGGGCAGATGAGCAGCAAGCCAAGTTGGGACAATCTGGTACCGGTCGGCCTGATGTTGGGCAACGATCCGGAAAATATCGGCAACGACTACACCAACAAGCAGCCCACGGTGACCAAGATCAATCCGACCATCATGGAGTCGGCGATCAACGCCAAAACCTCGGAATTGCCACCGACGCATCTGGGTTGGAATGGACGTCTGGACGGCCCCGTGGATAATCCGATCAGCGCGTGCTTGAGCTGTCACATGACTGCGGAAAGTCCGCAGCTATCGCCGATGAATCCGACCTTCCAAGCGCCCGACAAGGTGCCACCAGTGGGTTCTCCGGCGTGGATGCGCTGGTTCCAGAATGAAGAGGCCGGCATCCCGTTCGATGCGGGAGCACTCAGCACGGACTTCAGTCTGCAGCTCGCGGGCGGTATCCAGAACTTCTATGACTGGAAATGCACGCAGGACGGAGTGTTCGTCCAAGGCGGCAATGCCTGTCAGCAGACGAAGAACAAGCTGAAGCTGATGAAGTCGATCACGCCGCCGGCCAAGGTGTTCAAGGTTGAGCGTGATCAGGCACTCAACGAGCTGCATTGAGCTATGGGTGATCTGACGTAAGCGAAGCCGGACTGGATTGCATGGCAACCAGTCCGGCTTCTTTTTGGATAACGCAGCGTGCGCCTTCGGTATCCGCCTCCGCTAGAATTTTTTCTGCATGTTGATCAGTATCGATTGATCGTTCTGATCGCCCGCATTGATCATGTTTTCGTATTCCAGACGCAGCAGCCAGTGGTTGTTGAGCTGCCAGTTCACGCCGACACCAATCAGGAAGTGATTCTGCGTGAGCGGATCGACCTGCGCGCGATAGATCGGTCCGGCCAGCAGATCGGCGTAGGACATGGTCGCCTGGCTTGAGCCTTGGAAATCGTGCTCGTATTCCACGCGTATCTGCGGCATCACGGTGCCGTAGTCTTCCTTGATCAGATAATTCGCGCGCACGCCCAGGCTGCCGGTGGTGGTCCTTACCGTCTGATTTTGATAATTCAGCGCATAGATGTCGTCGCCCTGCTCGGTGTAACCGTTCAAGTGCGCCGAGGCGTCGTCGATGCGACCGTAGGGCGATACCAGCACCCTATCGGTGCGGTACTCGTAACCGGCAGAGAGCGAGGCGAAAACCTGATCGCCGTTGCGATGACCATTCACCGTATTGCCATCGGTCGTAACGAACCGTCGTGCGTCGAACGATAGCCACTGATAACCGACCAGGCCATCGATGAAAGTGGACTGGCTCGGACTGAAGCTTCCATAGAGCGCGACGTTATAGCTGTCCGCATTGACATGACTGCCGTCGTTGCCGACGCTCGTGTCGTCATGGCCGTAACCCACGCCGGCGCCCAGTGCGAAGGACGAGGAGATGCGCTTGTCTACACCAGCGCTGACGCCTGCGGTGGTGAAGTCAAAACCGCTGGCGCTTGCTGTGGTGTCGCGCGAACCGAAGTTCACGGCGCCCCCTGTCCATACGGCATAGCCGTTCGGTAGCACGGACGTTGAAGTCGCGGTGGGATTGGCCGGCGCCTGCGGTTGTTGCAGATAACGGCGATTGAGTGCGTCCGGTGTGTTCTGTTGTCCATTGCCGAGCAGCGAGCTCGACGATGGACCGATCGGCTCATCGCTGTCGGACATGAAGGTCAGGCCATTTTGGAAGCCACCATCACCGCCACCACCGCCGTGCAAACTTTCCATGCGCTGCTGGAAGTTTTCGATCTGTCCTTGCGCGAATTCGCGTGCCGCATCGGCTTCCGCACCCAGCACGCCGATGACTTGAGCATCCTTGGACGGATCAGGGCGGCTGGCGACTACGATAGTGACTGTGCCCGGACTCGATGTTGCATACGCATTGCTGAGCGTGAACGTGACGGTAGCAACACCGCTGAACGTTGGCGACGAGGTGAAGTTGAGCAGATAGCCGCCAGACGCTTGCGTAATGCTCACGCGACCGGCCGTCGCTGGCGAAATGCCCACAAGCGTTGCTGCCGTAAACGGTCCGCCGGCAGCACCTTGCGTCAGGTTCACCTGTACGGATCGCCCCGCTACGGAAGTGACGTTCTGCGAGGTGATAATCGGCAGTGGATCGACGGTCACGGTCACCGTCACGGGCAACGACGCGCCGAATGCATTACTCAGCGTGTACGTGAAGCTGATCTGGCCGGATGCATTTTGCGCAGCGCTGTAACTGATGGATGTCCCCGTCACGCTCGCTGTGCCCGTTGCAGGCGCCTTGACGATGGTGACGGCAGTGAACGGTCCACCCGTTGCGCCGTTCGCCGCATTGATCGTCACCGTGTTGCCCCCGACCACCGTTGCCGTTTGCGCGGCGACGGTGGGCACCGCAAGCGGTGTCACGGTAATGGTCACGGTAGCCGACGCCGATGTTCCACCTGGACCGGTTGCGATATACGTCAATGTATCGGTGCCGAAGAAATCATGCGTCGGCGTGTACACGATCGCCACGCCGCTCAATGTCGCGGTGCCGTGGGTCGGTGACGTACCGATGGCGATGCTGGTGATGGGACCCGTGTCGACCGAGGTCACATTGATCGTCACCGCCTGATTCGACGGCGTCGTCGCCGTGTCGTTCACCGCAATCGGTTTGGGTTGCTGCGTACTGATCGTGTACGACTGCGCGCCGGAGAAGTTCAGGCCATCCTTTACGGTCACAGTAAAGCTATAAGTGCCGGCAGCAGTCGGTGTACCGGATAACAAACCAGCGGCGCTCAAGGTAAGGCCAGTAGGCAATGCGCCCGTGCTGACCGTGTAGCTGTAACTGCCATTGCCACCGGAAGCCGTAAGCTGCTGACTGTAAGCGGCGGCCACTTGTGCACCAGGCAGCGTGCTTGGACTTATGGCGATGCTCGGTGCGTTGACCGCCTGCGTGTAGGTACGCGTGGCCGAGAACGGCGCGCCCGCACCACTACTGCTATCGGTGGCACGCACACTGAACGAGAAGCTGCCAGCTGCGGTAGGAGTGCCTGAAAGACTGCCGGTCGCGCTGTTCAAGCTCAAACCTGGCGGCAACGCGCCACTGCTTATCGCGTAGGTATAAGGTGCTGTTCCGCCATTGGCGATAATCGCCTGCGAATAAGCGACCTCTGCGGTGGCAGCAGGAAGCGTCGCAGGATTCACGACTACGTTCGGCGCATTCACCATGACGGTATAAGCTTGAGATCCTGTGAAACCTAAACCATCCGTAACGGTTACGGTGACGTTGAAGGTTCCTGTCGCCGTCGGCGCGCCGGCTAGCGTGCCGGCTGGGCTCAGCGACACGCCAGTCGGCAATGCGCCCGCGCTGATCGTGAACGTGTAGCTACCGTTACCGCCACTGGCGGTGAGCGTTTGCGTCACGCTCGCAGCGACTTGCTCGTTAGCCAGGCTGGCTGGCGTGATCGAGATCGCGGGCGCATTCACGTTAACGGTGTAGGCGCGTGTGGCCGTGAAAGGCGCGTTCGTCCCGGTACTGCTGTCCGTACTCTTCACGGTGAAGTTAAACGTGCCGGCTGTGCTGACCGTGCCGCTCAAAACACCGGTTGCGGCATTCAAGCTTAGTCCCGGTGGCAATGCGCCAGCGCTGATTGTGTATTGATATGGCGCGGTACCGCCGGATGTGCTGAAGGTTTGGCTATAGGCCGTTTCGGCGTTGGCTGCCGGCAAGATTGCCGGACTCAAAACGGGCGTCGCCACAGCGATATTGATGGTGTACGACTGCGTGCCTGTCACACCGTTGCTATCGGTAGTGGTCACCGTAAAACTGAAGCTGCCTGCCGCAGTGGGCGTTCCACTTAGCGCACCCGACGAACTCAAGCTAAGTCCCGCAGGCAAATTGCCGCTGTAGGAATAGCTGTAGTTCGCTATGCCGCCGCTGGCGGCAAATTGCGTTGAGGGATAACTCACTCCCACGGCCCCGTTGGGCAACGAGCTTGGCGTGATCGTTATCGTTCCCGCAGTGACGAGGAGCGTATAGTTCTGCGGAGAACTGGTGAACGGTCCGCTACCCGTGCTGTGATCCGTCGCACTGACGGTGAACGGAAAGCTGCCTGACTGTGTCGGTGTACCCGAAAGCGTGGCTGTTGCGGCGTTCCAGGTGACGCCGTTGGGTAGCGCACCCGTTTCGGCGAAGGTATAAGGCCCGGTGCCCCCGCTTGCCGAAAAAGTCTGGCTATACGCATGACCGTAAGCAGCATTCAGCGTTGTACCGGCGGGTGCAACACTTATCGTCGGCACACCCACCGTGGCGCTGTAAACGCGCGTCGTCGTATAGGGCGCGCCGCTGCCAGTACTGCTGTCCTGCGCTTGCACGGTGAAGCTGTAAGGCCCCGCACCGGTAGGCGTGCCCGACAATGTACCGTTGCTGGCCAGGGTGATGCCGGGCGGCAGGCTGCCCGACACCACGGAATAGCTATAAGGACTGGTGCCACCGCTCGCCGTAATCGTTTGTGAAAAGGCAATGCCGTCCGTCATGGCGTTGAGGCTGGCGGGACTGATAGTGATCGACGCATTGCTGACCGTCACCGTATACGCCTGGCTTCCCGTATTCGCGTTGCTGTCGGTTGCCGTCACGGTGAACGAGAAACTTCCGCCGCCTGTGGGGGTGCCCGACAACACGCCGGAGGAACTCAACGTCATCCCGGACGGTAACGTCCCGGCGGAGACAGCGTAGGTATAAGGAGCACTGCCGCCGCTGGCGCTCAGGGTTTGGCTTGCAGCTACACCGACTTGCTCATTGACCAACGATGGGGGGCTCAGCACGATGTTGGGTGCGCTCACGTTCACCGTGTAATTGACCGTTCCGGTATACGGGCCGGTTCCACCCGACGAATCGGTGGCAACGACGGAAAACGCATAGCTGCCACTGCTGGTCGGCGCACCGCTGATTACGCCGTTGTTGAGGTTAAGCCCGGGCGGCAAGGAGCCGCTTGCAAGCGAGTATGTATAAGGTGCCGTGCCGCCTTGCGCAGTGACGGCCTGAGAGTACGCGGCATGCAACGTCGCGGCCGGCAAATTTGCGGGCGATAGCGTGATGCTCGGTACACCCATGCTCGGCGTATAGGTCTGCGTCGCGGAGTTGTTCTCGCTGTCGGTCACCTTCACCGTTATGGAACTGCTGCCACCGGCAGTCGGTGTGCCCGAAAGCACACCACCGGAGCTCAACGTCAAGCCGGGTATGCCGCCCGATGACACCGAAAAGGTATAAGGCGGCACACCGCTTGTGGCGGTGATGGTCTGGCTATATGCGGTGCCAACAGTTCCCGCCGGCAGCGATGCGGTGGAGATCGTTGGAACATTGGGATCGATTTTGAACGTGTAGCTTTGCGTTCCGTTATACGGACCTGGGCTCGGACTGCTGTCAGTGGCTTTGACCACGAAGTTGTAAGAGCCTGCGGTATTCATCGTTCCGCTCAGCACGCCACTGCTGCTCAGCGTTAGTCCTGCAGGTAGGGCGCCGCTGGATAGAGAGAAGGTATAGCTGCCAGGCGCGCCGCCGCTCGCCGTTAATTGCTGGCTGTAGGCCACGTACTGCTTGGCATCTGGCAACGACGTTGGTGCGAGCACGATATTCGGCGGATCGATAACGAACGTGTAGTTGACACGCTCACTGTTGCCCGCACTATCGGACACATTGACGGTGTAGGTAAACGTGCCTATTTGGGACGGTGTGCCGGAGAACATCCCATTATTGAAATTTACACCTGGCGGCAAACTGCCGGTATTGCCATAGGTGTACGTATAGGGCGCAGTGCCCCCACTCGCGCTCATCGTAAGCGAATACGGGGCGTATAGATTTCCGGAAGGTGCTGCCGCTGGCGACACTGAAAGAACACCGCCATTGATCACCAGCGTGTACGTCTGAGGGCCGATGTTCTCATGGCTATCTTCGGCAGTAAGGGTAAAGGTGAACGAGCACGCCTGAGTGGGTGTTCCGGAGATAGTGAAAGTGTTGCTGGTGCTGCTCTCGTTCAGGCCAGTAGGAAGGTTTCCCGTTTCTATGTTGAAGGTGTAACCGCCGCCGTCGCCACCGCTGACCGTAAAGGTCTGCGAATACGCGCTGTTCAGCGCACCGGCAGGCGTGGATGTGGGAGTGAACGTGATGGGCGGATAAGTCGTCGCTCCGATGGTGATGTTGACGGTGATTGTTTCATTCTCATCGTCCAAGAACGTAAACTGGTCGGTAGTGCCGGTACCATTGTTGGTGTAGATGATGGTGTCGGACTCGCCAGTACTTACGGCCGTGCCATGACTAGGCGTGCTGACGTTTGTTGCGCCTTCTGGAGAGCAACTTACGTCGATGGTTGCGGTGCCGCCGGATACAACTGTTGCACTCAACGTGGGGCATTCGTTTGCACGCGCCAGCGTTGACCACGACGCGCTGCCCGCAAGCAAAACAAGCATGGCAAGCCGCGATAATCCGATCTTGCGTGATGGATAGATCCGACTGCGGCGCGAGGATCGAATCGGCTCAGCGCGCTTGACGAAAATGGCGAACCACGACGCAAAAAAGATATGCATCAAGCGACAGAATGCTTTGGCAAGCACGCCATCACGCGCAACTATGTCGTTCAACATGACAACCCCCTGTCCCTTTTGCACAGCGAAGCCGAGCCACCATTGCGGTCGCCGGCTTCTTTCGTCAGAGGGTGCAAATACGCAGAGGCGTTAGTCCATAACGCCCCCCCAAATGAAGTGCCTCACCCCCTGAGACCCCTGTTCTTTCGCGCAACATTATGAACAAGAACGGCGCCTGTTTAACAGTGCCATCGGCGCCAGGTAAGTGTGAAGGAAATGTGACGACACAAACTCTTCACTTGTAAGTTTTTCTCACCTGATGGAGAGTAACGAAACGCATTCATCGTGCGTCGCGTTATCACCATCCAGGGGGAAGGGACGATGGCAGAGGTCTATCTCGGGCAGATCATGCTCACGGGATTCGGTTTTGTGCCCAGGGGCTTTGCAGCCTGCAATGGGCAGCTACTACCGGTCAGTCAATACCAGGCACTTTTTTCGTTGCTCGGCACGCAATATGGCGGCGACGGAATCAGGACCTTCGCATTACCCAATCTGCAAGGGCGTACGCCGACCGGTGCCGGAAGATCCGCAGATCCGGCTTGGCAGCCGTCTCCGTACGGGCTTGGCGAAGTGGGTGGTGTTGAAAATGTCACGCTGCTACAGCAGAACATGCCCACGCATCTTCATGGCGCCGCAGGTACGACGACAACCGGCGCGGTAAAGAATCCCACCAATGCGTTGTATGGCAACTCCGGATCGGAGCCGATCTACGCCACGCCAGGAGCACAGGTGGTGTTGAATGCGCAGACGCTGAGTTCGGCAGGTGGCGGTCTGCCGCACCCGAACATGCAGCCGTTCCGCGTCATCAATTTCAACATCTCGCTTTCGGGCGTTTATCCATCGCGTTCTTGATCGCCCCGCCTCTCTAAAGCTTGTCACGGAGCCTGCTATGTCCGCACCTTTTGTTGGAGAAATCCGGCTGTTTGCTTTTCCGCGCATTCCAACTGGTTGGCTTGCCTGCGATGGCAGCTTGCAGTCGATTAGCAATTACGACGTGCTCTACACGTTGCTGGGCACCACGTATGGCGGTGATGGTGTATCGACTTTCGGATTGCCCGATTTGCGCGGGCAGTTGCCCGTTGATCAAGGTGCTGGCCAGGGCCTGACGCCACGCGTGCTTGGACAATTCGGCGGCAGCGAGGCCATCACGCTGCAAACGAACAATTTGCCCGCGCACACGCACCCTTATGTGGCCACCCTGGCGGCCGCGTCAGCCAAAGCGCCTTCCAACACGGTCGAATTGGGCGCGTTGAACAGCGACCAAATGTACACGACGGATGTCACAGGGTTGCGCAGTCTTCCCACATCGTCGCAAGCGGTCACTGCTACGGGGGGCAGCCAGCCGCACGAGAATACGATGCCGACACTAACCGTCTCCTTCTGCATTGCATGGGCAGGCATTTTCCCTTCGCAGGGCTGATTCGATTGCCATACAGAATCGCCAGAACGATCTCATGAGGACAGTGACGTGACTACACCATTTGTGGGCGAAATCCAGCTTTTCGGCTTCGGCCTTGCGCCGATTGGTTGGGCGTTGTGCGATGGTTCCACCCTGCAGATCAGGCAGTACACCGCGTTGTATTCGCTAATCGGAACGATTTACGGCGGTAATGGCAGCACGACATTCCAGCTCCCCAATCTGATGGCGCGCGCACCGTGCAGCCAGGGCGCGGGACCGGGCCTGACACCTCGCGTTGCAGGCGAAACCTTCGGGGACCCGCAGGTAACCCTTTTGCAGTCCACCATGCCCTCGCATAACCATGTCATGACGCTGTTTGAGCAAACGGATTCGGCCAAGCGCGTAGGCGCGCCAGCGACGAACTACGGTGTGTTGTCGCCGGGCAACACCAGTACGTTCGTGAACAATACGAATCCCAATGTCGGATTTTCGCCGAGTACGATCGGACCCATGGGCAACAATCTTCCACACGAAAATCGCCAGCCCTACCTGGCGTTGAATTTCTGTATTGCCTTGCAAGGCCAATTTCCAAGTTTTGGCTAATGAGCATCACGGTCGCGTCGTTTCCCGCGCCAACCCCTGATGCAACCGCGTGCGCCGCTGCGCTGGGCACACGCGGTTTTTCGCTACGCACCGCTACCCTGGACGATGTGTCGTTCTTGCGCGAGCTATACGGACTCCTGCGCCTGGACGAGGTGAACGCCATATCGTGGCCCGACACCGCCAAGCAGGCGTTTCTCGACAGCCAATTCAGCCTGCAACACCATCATTTTGTCACGCATTATCCATCGACCGATTTCTTCGTGATCGAAAGCGAAGGAACGAGCGTCGGCCGCTTTTATCTCATGCGCGAGCGGCCGTATTTTCTGATCGTCGATGTCGCGTTGCTGCCTCCATGGCGCGGACGGGGCCTGGGCACGCTTTTATTGGAAGGAGCCAAGAGGCTGGCGATGGAAAGCGGCGCTATGGGGATCGACTTGCATGTAGACGAACGCAACGCAGCCGCGCGGCAGCTCTACACGCGATTGGGCTTCACGCAAACGCAGCAGGAAGGTCCGTACCTCGGCATGCGTTGGACGTGTGCCTCCGAGACTCAGTTGAATACCGCCTGATACACAAACCCTGGTTCGTGGCGCGCAACGGGCACCAGAAAAATCTCCACCTCGCCGATGTCCGGGTGACCCATCCGATAGATGCCCTGGGGGAAAAGCACCTGGGAGGCATTGTGAAAAAGCAACGAGAACGGCGATCGCGTCATACCCTGCAGTAATGGAGTACGCAAAGGTTGCGCTTCCACCAAGGTGAACGCCGTATCGCCGTGTTCGGTCGCTACGGTGAAATGCTTGGCGAGATGCTCGGCAAAATACTGAAGCGTCAGATCTTGCATGGTGCCCTCAGGTTTTCTCGTCGCGGGATGGAAAGTTTCACACAAAGCTGCGGTTATCGCGACGGGACATGTTGCGCGCTCAAGAAACAGGGATCGCCTTGCCCAAGGCACGCAAGCGCTTCTTCTCCGCACGGCGCGCTTTGCGCAAGGCTTTGCGTTCACGCCGGTCGTGCTGCCACAGATAGATCGCCGGTGTGCTGAGCAGCGTCAGCAGCTGCGAAACAAACAGGCCGCCGAGAATGGCGATGCCCAGCGGCTGGCGCATCTCCGAACCGATGCCAAAACCAATCGCCAGTGGCAATGCAGCACCCATCGCGACAAGTGTTGTCATGGTGATCGGGCGAAAACGAACGAGCGCGGCTTCACGGATGGCTTCCGGGGGCGAACGACCATGTTCGCGTTCGGTGACCAGCGCAAAGTCCACCATCAAGATAGCGTTCTTCTTCACGATGCCGATCAGCATCAGCACGGCGATCACCGACATCGTCGACAGCTGCGTGTGCGTGATCAGCATCGCCAGGAACGCGCCCATGCCTGCCGCGGGCAAGGTGGAAAGAATGGTCAACGGATGGATCAGGCTCTCGTAGAGAATGCCGAGCACGATGTACATCGCCAGGATGACCGCGATAAAGATCACCGCCGCATTGGTGGCCGCATCCACCAGCTTCTGGTTGTCGCCAGTGAATTTCTTCATCACGCCAGACGGCAGCTGTGCGGCGAACATGGCCTGGTCGATCAGCTTCAGGCCATCGGTTTGCGTCACGCCATCGGCCAGGTTGTAGTTAATGGTCGCCGATTCGAGCTGGTTGTAATGCTGGATGTCGATCGGTTCGATGAAGGGGCGGATAAGCGCCATCGCCGACAGCGGCACCATCTTGTTCTGGCTGTTGCGCACATACATGTTCAGGAGTGTCTGCGGACTCAATGAATTGGCGTCATCGGCGATCAGGATCACCTGATATTGATTGAGATCCGAATAGATCACCGACACGGGCGTCTGCCCGAAGGCATCGGCGAGTAGCTGGTCAATCTGGCCCATGCTCACTTGCAGCCGCGAAGCGGCATTGCGATCGATTTCCAGCCGCTGCTGTTTGCCGATGCTGTCGAAGCTGGTGCTGACATCGCGGAACTGCTTCATCTTGCGCATCACCTGCGCAAGTTTCAGCGTCGGTTGCTGCAGTGCCTGGCTAGTAGTGCTGGTCAAGTCGAACGCGTATTTGCCCTTGGCCTTGCTACCGGTATTGCTGGTGAAAAAGCCGATGCTGGTGAGCGTGATCTGAACGTCGGTCAGCTTCTGGTACTGCTTGTTCAATCGCGCGATGACTTTGTCCGCGGAGTCCTTGCGTTGGCCGGGGCCATCACCATGCGGTTTGAGATCGATGAAATACGTCGCTTCGTTGGCGACCGCGCCGTTGGTGTTGTTGCCGCCGAGAAACGAGGTGACATCGAGCACCGCTGGATCGGCCAACATCACATCTTCAAGTGCTTGCGTGCGCTTGGCCAACAGAGCCGGCGAGATGTTGGCGTCTGCCACCAGATCCGCTTCGACCTTGCCGGTGTCGCCTTCCGGCATCAGCGTGCCGCCGGCGGTCTTGGCCACCGCCATGGCAAGCACGACCGTCAAGATCAGCAGCAACAGCGGTTGCCAACGCATGATGCGGCGATGGCGCATGGCCCAGTCCAGCGCGGTCGAATAGATGCGCAGCAGGCTTCGGTCGAAGCGCTCCACAGCCAGCTCCAGTTTCCCCGGCTTCGCGTCGGATTGTTCGCGCATAAGGTAGCGGCCGCACAGCGCAGGCGTGAGCGTGAGAGAAACCAACGCGGAAATCACGATGGTCGCGATCAGCGTGACCGAGAATTCGCGCATCAGCATGACCATCGCGTTGTGCCCGAACACCATCGGTGCGAACACAGCGATTAGCGACAGGGTGATGGAGATCACCGTAAAGCCGATCTCGCGCACACCGATAAGCGATGCCTGCAACGGATCGGTGCCTTGCTCCATATGGCGAAAGATGTTCTCGATCACCACGATGGCATCGTCCACCACGAAGCCGATGCACAGCACCAGCGCGATCAACGACAACATGTTGAGGGTAAAGCCGAGCGCATACATCAGCACGAACGCGCCGGCCAGCGACAGCGGTACGCTCAGCATGGCTATCACAGTCGGACGTACACGACGCAAGAACACCAGCATCACCGCCGCGACCATCAAGACGCTAAGCATCAGCGCCACTTCCACTTCGCGCAGCGTCGATTTGGTGGAATCGGTAAGGTCGAAGATCGGTGTGATCTTTACATCGGCCGGCACCAGCGCTTCCAGTCGCGGCACCGTATCCCTGATGCTTTGCGCCAGTTGTACGGCGTTGGCTTCCGGGCGCTTCATCACCTGCAAAATCACGGCATGCTGGTCGTTGAACCACGCGGCCTGGTACGCATCTTGTTGACCATCGGCCACCGTCGCCACATCGGAGAGCCGCACCGGCACGCCTTTCTGATTGGCAATCACCAGCGATGCGTAGTCGCGCGCCCTGATCAATCCATCGTTGGCGCTCACGGTCATTTGTGTCACGCCGTCACTGAGAATACCTTGTGGCGAAGTGACATTGGCGGCGCGCAGTACATTGGCCACGTCGTTGGCGGTCAGTCCCTTTGCCGTCAATGCGCTGCTGTTGAGCGACACACGCACGGCATGCGGCGTGCCACCGATCAGCTGTGCTTGCGCAACACCGGGAATTTGCGCAATCGCCGGACGCATCAGCGTGTCGGCCAGATCGTAGAGTTTGTCCGGGGCCATGCTGGTAGAGGTCATGGACATCAGCAGCACCGGAATCTGCGTGGTGTCGGCCTTGAACAATTGCGGCGGCGCCAACGCCATTACCGCGGGCAGATCGGGCATCGCGGCATTGATCGCCGCGTCGACATCGCGTGCCGCGTCATCGGCACTGCGCGATGTGTCAAAAAGAATCTGGATTTGCGTGCCGCCGGGATTGGCATCCGAGGTCATCTGCTGGATACCGGGGATGCGGCCGAACTGGCGTTCCAGCGGCGCCGTCACCGTCGCCGCTACCGTTTGCGCATCTGCTCCGGGAAGCAGCGCCTGTACGGTGACGGCGGGGAACTGCATGGAGGGAAACGCGGCCAGGCCCAGTACCAGGTACGCACAAAAGCCGGCGATCACCAGCCCGATCGCCAGCAACGACGTGGCGGCCGGGCGACGGATGATGGGCTCGAAAATATTCATGCGCTTACTGTCACGTTTGCATCATCCGTCCAATGGTGGAGTGGGCCTCGACCTCATGCGCTGCAGGTTATGCACTATGAATGGCCCTATCCCAAAGCACTTCATACGCGTGCAAGCGCGTCGGCAAATGTGCCTTTAGTCCGTTCCATGCCAGAAGGCATGTGCATCTGGCATGGATGCGCGAACGATTACGTTTGGTTTTCGTTCTCGGCGGCTGTGGTGAGGTACGGAAACGTCATCCTAGCTTGCGCCAGGATGACGTTCTCAAGAGCTGCAGAGACTTATTCCGTAGCAGGTATTTGACGGCCCGATTCGCGCAAGCGCCGTTTCTCCGCACGGCGTGCCTTGCGCGCGGCTTTGCGCTCGCGGCGATCGTGTTGCCACAAATAAATCGCTGGCGTGCTGAGCAGTGTCAGCAATTGTGACACCAGCAGGCCGCCGAGAATGGCGATGCCTAACGGCTGACGCATCTCCGAACCGATGCCGAAACCGACCGCCAGCGGCAACGCCGCGCCCATCGCGACCAGCGTGGTCATGGTGATCGGGCGGAATCGCACCAGTGCCGCTTCGCGAATTGCCTCGGGCGGGCTGCGCCCGTGTTCGCGCTCGGCGACCAATGCAAAGTCCACCATCAGGATGGCGTTCTTTTTCACGATGCCGATCAGCATCAGCACCGCGATCACCGACATGGTAGTGAGCTGCGTTTGCGTTACAAGCATCGCCAGGAACGCACCCATGCCCGCGGCAGGAAGCGTGGAAAGAATCGTCAATGGATGGATCAGACTCTCATAGAGAATGCCCAGCACGATATACATCGCCATGATCACCGCGACCAGCAACAGCAGTGAGTTGGCGCCGCCTTCCTGCAGCCGCTGATTGTCGCCCGTGAACTGCTTGGCGATGCCGGATGGAACCTGCGCGTTGAGCATGGCGACATCGATGAGTTTAAGACCGTCGGTCTGCGTCACGCCATCGGAAAGGTTGTAATTGATCGATGCCGCTTCAAGCTGCTTGAAGTGCTGCACGTCGATGGGCGCGATATAGGGCTTGATATGCGCGATGGCCGACAGCGGCACCATTTTGTTCTGCGTGCTGCGTACGTAGAGATTCAGCAAGGTTTCCGGCCGCAGCGAATCGGCGTTGTCGGCGACCAGAATCACTTGGTACTGATTGACGTCCGAATAGATGACCGACACCGGCGTCTGACCGAATGCATCGAACAACACCTGATCGACCTGGCCCATGCTCACCTGCATGCGCGAGGCGGCGTTGCGGTCCACTTCGATCAATTGCTGCTTGCCGATACTGTCGAAGCTGGTCGACACATCGCGGAATTGCTTCATTTTGCGCATTTCACGCGCAAGTCGCAGCGTGGGTTCCTGCAGCGGATCGCCGTTGTTGCTGGTGAGGTTGAAGGCGTATTGGCCTTTGGCGCCCCCGAAGGCACCGCCGTTATTGCCGAACAACTGCAGGCTTGTCACCGACACATCGGCGTCGGTCAGCTTCTTGAACTTCTCGCTCAGACGCGCAGCGACTTTGTCCGCCGAATCGTGACGATCATTCGGCCCCTTACCCATCGGTTTGAGGTCGATGAAAAACGAAGCCTGATTGCCGACGCCGCCACCATTGTTGTTACCGCCGAGCACACTGGCGACGTCTTGCACCGCCGGATCGGCCAGGATCGTGGTGTAGACGGTCTGCGTGCGCTTGGTCAGCAGTTCGGGCGAAATATTGGCATCGGCGACCAGGAAAGCCTGCGCAATACCCGAATCGCTCTTGGGCATGAAGCCGCCGCCAGCGGTTTTCACTACCGCCCAGCCCAAGACGATCGTCAACACCAACAGCAGGATAGGTTGCCAACGCATGATGCGGCGATGGCGCATGGCCCAATTGAGGCCCTTTTCGTAAATCGCCAGCATCCAGCGATCGAAACGTTCGGCGATCTGCTCCAGCCGCCCCGGTACATGCTGCCCTGGTTGCTCGCGCGTGAGGTAGCGGCCGCACAGCGCAGGCGTAAGCGTGAGCGACACCATCGCGGAAATAATGATGGTCGAAATCAACGTGACCGAAAACTCGCGCATCACCATCACCAGGCCGCTGTGGCCGAACAGCAGCGGTGCGAACACGGCGATCAGCGAGAGCGTGATGGAAATGACGGTGAAACCAATCTCGCGCACGCCTATCAGCGCGGCTTCCAGCGGCTCGGTGCCCTGTTCCATATGGCGAAAGATGTTCTCGATCACCACGATGGCATCGTCGACGACGAATCCGATGCACAACACCAGCGCGATCAGCGACAACATATTGAGCGTGAAGCCGAAGCCCCACATCACCACGAACGCGCCGGCCAGCGACAGCGGGACACTCATCATGGCAATCACGGTCGGCCGCGCGCGGCGCAGAAACACGAGCATCACCAACGCCACCATCACGATGCTGAGCAGCAGCGCCAATTCGACTTCGTGCAGTGCCGAGGTCGTCGATGCGGTCAGATCGAAAATCGGCGTGATCTGCACGTCAGCAGGCAGCGTCGATTTCAACAGCGGTATGGAATCCTTGATTTGCTTCACCAGGGCCGCTGCATTGGCTTCGGGACGCTTGTTGATGTTCAGTCCGACCGCGTGCTGGGTGTTGAACCACGCCGCCTGATAGATATCCTGCTGACCGCTTTCGACAGTGGCGACGTCGGAGAGATGAACGGGTATGCCTTTTTGATTGGCGATGACCAGCGACGCGAAATCGCTGGCGGTTCTCAGCGAATCGTTGGCGGTGACCGTCATCTGCCTTACGCCATCCGACAGCACGCCTTGCGGCGAAGTGACGTTGGCAGCGCGCAACACGTTCGCCACGTCGTTGGCGACCAAACCCTTGGCGGTTAGCGCAGCGCTGTTGAGCGACACGCGCACGGCATGCGGCGCACCACCCTGCACCTGTACCTGCGCGACGCCATCGATCTGCGAGACCAACGGCTTCATGTAGCTGTCGGCCAGATCGTAAAGCTTGTCCGGCGCCATGCTGGTAGATGTCACTTCGAGCAGCAGCACCGGTATCTGCGACGTGTCGAATTTGAAATACTGAGGTGGCGACGACGCCATCTGCTGCGGCAATTGCGGCATGGCGGCATTGATCGCCGCCTGCACATCACGCGCAGCCCGGTCGACGTTCGTGCCCATGTCGAACTGGATGATGATCTGCGTCGCACCCTCGCTCGTATCCGAGTCGATTTCCTCGACACCGGGAATGCGGCCGAGCTGGCGCTCCAGCGGTGCGGTGACCGTGGTGGCCATGGTCTCCGCGCTGGCGCCGGACATCTGCGCCGCCACGGCGATGCCCGGAAACTGCAGCGATGGAAAGGCGGCCAGCCCAAGCTCGATGTACGCGCAAATGCCCGCGATAAGCACGCCAATGGCGAGTAGCGACGTGCCTGCCGGACGGCGAATGATCGGCGCGAAAATATTCATGCGACGGCACGCCCTTCCACACGGGGCGCGCGCAATCGATCGAGGAGCCGGCCCTCTGCGGGGCGGCCACGGAACAGAGTCATATCCATAACGGCTTCATACCCTCCTGGGCGACCCGGCAAATGTGCCTGAAGTCCGGCCGTGCCGAAAGGCATGCGCCCTTGTCATGGTCCACACGCAGGTGATTTAGTTCCCGGCCTGCGCGATGGCCCGGCGGGAATCGACCCATCCGGCGACCCGACTCAGTCCGCAGCGGGAATCTGCCCAAGCTTGCGCAACCGCCGCTCCGCCCGGCGCTGTTTGCGCTTCGCCTTGCGTTCGCGCCGATCATGCTGCCACAGGTAAATCGCCGGCGTGCTGAGCAGGGTCAGCAGCTGGGAAACGAACAAGCCGCCCAGAATGGCGATACCCAACGGCTGGCGCATTTCCGAGCCGACGCCGAAACCGATCGCGAGCGGCAACGCTGCGCCCATCGCCACCAGTGTCGTCATGGTGATCGGGCGGAAACGCACGATCGCCGCTTCGCGGATCGCCTCGGGCGGCGTGCGGCCTTCCTCGCGTTCGGCGACCAAGGCGAAGTCCACCATCAGGATGGCGTTCTTCTTCACGATACCGATCAGCATCAATACGGCGATCACCGACATCATCGTCACCTGTGTATGCGTGACCAGCATCGCCAGGAACGCGCCCATGCCAGCGGCGGGGAGCGTGGAAAGAATCGTCAGCGGATGGATCAGGCTCTCATAAAGAATACCCAGCACGATGTACATCACCAGGATCACCGCGGCGAAAATGATCAATGCGTTTTCCATCGCCTCGACCAGCTTCTGGTTATCGCCCGTAAAACGCTTGGACACACCGGGCGGAAGCTGCGCGGCGAACATGGCTTGATCGACCAGCTTCAAACCATCGGCCTGGGTAATGCCCTTGTCGAGGTTGTAGCTGATCGTGGCCGATTCCATCTGGTTGTAATGCTCAATCTCCACTGGTGCGATATACGGCTTGATATGCGCCATGGCCGACAGCGGAATCATCTTGCCCTGAGCATTGCGCACGTAGGTGTTCAGCAAGGTATCGGGGCTGAGCGAATCGGCGTTGCCCGCTGTCATCACCACGCGATACTGATTGATGTCCGAATAGATCACCGAGACGGGAGTCTGGCTGAAGGCGTCCGTTAGGGCCTGATCGATATCGCCCATGCCCACCAGCAGCCGCGACGCCGCGCTACGATCGACCTCCAGCAGCTGCTGTTTGCCGATGCTGTCGTAGCTGGTGGTGACGTTCTGGAACTGCTTCATCTTGCGCATCACCTGCGCGAGGCGAAGCGTCGGTTCCTGCAGCGGGGCACTCGTGGTGCTGCCCAGGTCGAAAGCGAATTCGCCACCGCCTTTGTTGCTGCCGCCGCCGATGAATTGCATGCCGCGCATCGTGATGGTCATGTCGGCGATGCTCTTGTATTGCTTATCCAGCCGCTCGATCACCTTGTCCACGGAATCGGGGCGCTGGCCCACGCCTTTGCCAAGCGGTTTGAGATCGACGAACAACGTGGAGTTATTGCCGACCGCGCCATTGTTGTTGTTGCCGCCAAGAATCGTGGTGACGTCCTGCACGGCAGGATCGGCCTGCATGATGGCGGCAACCGCCTGAGTGCGCGTGGCCATCAGTGACGGAGAGATATTCGCATCCGCACTCATTTGCGCGATCAACATGCCGGTATCTTCCTTCGGCATGATCGCGCCGCCGGCCGTATTGGTGACGACCCAGGCAAGAGCCACCGTAAGGATCAGCAAGATCGGCGGCTGCCAACGCATGATGCGTCGATGATGCATCGCCCAATCCAGGCCGCGCTCGTAGATGCGCAGCAGTTGGCGATCGAAGCGCTCCACGATGGCTTCCAGCTTACCCGGCGTGCGTTCGCCTGGTTTTTCCGGCAGGAGGTAACGGCCGCATAAAGCAGGCGTGAGTGTGAGCGACACCAATGCGGAAATCACGATCGTCGCGATCAAGGTGACTGAGAACTCGCGCATCAGCATCACGAGCGTGTTGTTGCCGAACACCATCGGCGCGAACACCGCCACCAGCGAGACCGTGATCGAGATCACCGTGAAGCCGATCTCGCGCACGCCCAGCAGCGCGGCATCCAACGAGCGCATGCCGTGCTCCATATGGCGCACGATGTTCTCGATCACCACGATCGCGTCGTCCACCACGAATCCGATGCACAACACCAGCGCGATCAACGACAGCGTATTGAGCGTGAAGCCGAGCGCGTACATCACCACGAACGCACCGGCCAGCGACAGCGGCACGCTGAGCATGGCAATCAGCGTAGGGCGCAGCCGGCGCAGGAACACCAACATCACCAGCGCCACCATCACGATACTGAGCAGCAGTGCAATTTCCACTTCATGCAGTGCCGATTTGGTGCCTTGGGTGAGATCGAAGATCGGTGTGATCTGCACATCGGCCGGTACGAGATTGCGCAGCCCGGGGAGCCGGTTGCGGATTTCTTCCACCACCGCTACCGAATTGGCTTCGGGTCGCTTGCTGATCTGCATCGACACCGCGCGCTGGCCGTTGAACCACGCGGCCTGGTACTTATCCTGTTCGCCGCTGGTGATCGTCGCGACGTCCGAGAGATGCACCGGCACGCCTTTCTGGCTGGCGATCACCAGGGAGGCGAAATCCTGGGGCGTATGCAGCGCATCGTTGGCGGTGACGGTCATCTGGCGGATGCCGTCGCTGAGAATGCCCTGGGGCGACGTCACGTTCGCCGCACGCAGCGCGTTGGAGACATCGTTGGCGGTGATGCCTTTGGCCGTGAGCGCAGTGTTGTTCAACGAGACGCGTACGGCATGCGGCGTGCCGCCGAATACCTGCACCTGCGCGACGCCTGGAATCTGCGCCACGGCAGGCATCAGCAAGGTATCGGTGAGGTCGTAAAGCCGGTCCGGCGGCATGCTGGTCGAGGTGAGCGAGATCAGCAGGATCGGAATGGATGATGTATCGAATTTGAAATATTGCGGGGGCTGCATGCCCGCGGGCAGATCCGGTGCCGCCGCGTTGATGGCCGCCTGTACATCGCGCGCGGCCTTGTCCGCGCTGCGACCGAAGTTGAACAGGATTCGGATCTGCGTGCCGCCCGCGTTGGAATCCGAATCCATCTCCTGGATATCCGGAATGCGGCCCAGCTGGCGCTCTAGCGGCGCTACTACGGTGGCCGCCATGGTTTGCGCATCGGCGCCGGGATATTGGGCAATGACCACAATGCCGGGAAAATCGAGCGATGGCAGCGCGGCCACGCCCAACACCAAATAAGCGCAAAAGCCGGCGATGGTCAGGCCGATCGCCAGCAACGCCGTGCCGACCGGTCTGCGAATAATGGGCGCAAAGACGTTCACCGCGTCATCTCAACGCGGGTGTCAGGTAAGCGCACGCCGCGCACGCGCGTATCCAGCGCATGCGTCGGCGCGTCGAAAAAGAAAGGCACATTCATGGGCACCTTATGCCTTGGGGAGCTACTCCCGCGAATGTGCCTGAAGTCCGGCCGTGCCGAAAGGCATGGCGCTGCATTTCTCCCTCTCCCCTTCGGGGAGAGGGTTGGGGTGAGGGGGCAACCTTGCGTAAAACTTGGCGTGAAAAGCGCCTCGTATAAGGGATTGAGCTAGATTTGCCCCTCACCTCAATCCTCTCCCCGGAGGGGAGAGGAGGCGAACGCAAGGAGCCATTCTCAGGGGCTGTAACGCAGCGTGAGATACCAGGTGCGACCTAGCTGGTTGTAGTAATACGCCGTTTCATAATGGTGATCGAACGCGTTTGCCAACCGCGCTTCCACGCGCCAATCCGGCGCAAACGCGTAGCTGGCGCGCAGATCGGTGGTGGCATAACCGCCCATGCGATACACGTTCGCGGCGTCGTCATAACGCTTGCCGGAGGCGAAGAAGGTGGCGCCCACGGCGAACTTGCCGAAGCTGCGATCAACATCTACGCGTGCCGTTTGCTTGGCGCGGCGCTGCAGCAGGTTGCCATTGTCGGGGCCGCCACTGTCGTCTTTCGGCTGCAATAGGGTCAGGTAGCTCTGCACGCGCCAATCGTCCACATTGAAGCCGAACTGGCCTTCGATGCCGCGGATCAGCGCGCGGCTGGTGTTCATGGGCACGAATTCTTCGTTCAGGGTGATCAGATCGGTAATGCGGGTCTGATACGCGTTCACGCCCCAGTTCCACCCGTTCAGCTGCTGCGTGATGCCGATTTCAGCACTGCGCGAATTTTCCGGCTTCAAATCGGGATTGGCGGTGGGAATGCCGCCAAACGCCGGATAGTAAAGATCGTCGAAGGTCGGTGCGTGGAAGGCCGTGCCGTAGCTGGCCGACAACACCAAGCCCTGGTCGAAGTGATAACCCCATGCCACTGCGCCGGTGTCGTGATTGCCGAATTCATCGTTGTGATCGTGGCGCGCCGACAACTGCACTTCGTTCTGGCCGAACGTGCCTTGGTATTGCGCAAACGTGCCCGTGTCGCCGCGAGTGGTTTGCCCGAAATCGGTGTCGCTGTAGATATGTTCCTGCTGGTAATCCACGCCAACGGTGAGCAATTGGTCGGTGGTCAGCGTGATGTCGTTCTGCCAGGAGGCCTGGTTGCGGCGCGAATCAAAATAACCCGTCGCGAAGCGTGGGTAGTACGCGCCGAAATAGCTGCCTTGGTAGAGCGTGCTGTCATCGTCCCGACTCTGGCCGGCGTTCAGCGTCACCTTCCAGATATCCAATGGCATGAAGCTCAGTCGCGCACCGGCGACGTGTTGTTCCTCGATGGAATCGTTTCCGCCGAAGGGACTACCGGCGTACTCGGCGTTGCTCTTGCTACGCAGCCAATCGAAAGCCAGTTCCGTGCCGTTATCCCAGCGATAGCCGAAGTTGGCGAAGCCGTTCCAGTTGCGATACGCGTCGTTGCGCGGATCGTCGACGAAGCACGCTACACCTGCCTCCGCAGCACCCGCACGACAAGAGGGAATGCCGCTGGTGTATTCACCGCCCAGGCTGGCGTTGTACCAAAAGTGCGAATCGCCGCCGGAAATGCCGGCTTGGCTGTTGATAAATCCGTGGCTGCCGCCCGTCACGCTGAGCGACGGCGCGATGCCGCCGTTGGGCTGGCCATGGCGCGTAAAAATCTGGATCACGCCACCGATCGCGTTGGAACCATAGAGGCTCGCGCGCGGGCCGCGCACAATCTCGATGCGATCGATCGCTTCCACCGGAATCTGTTCCAGCGCGGGCACGCCCGCGCTCACCGAGCCGATGCGCACGCCGTCGATCAGCACCAATGTGTGCGTAGCATTCGTGCCGCGCATATACAGCGAAGCCTGCGACCCGATGCCGCCGGTCTGGGCGATCGATATACCCGGCAGGCCGTTGAGCAGATCTACTAACGACGTCGGCTGCAGGCGATCGATATCTTCGCGCGTAATCACCGTCACCGAGGACAGCGCGTCATTGGCCGTAATCGCCGTGCGAGTAGCGGTAACGATCACCGGCGAAAGCGTATTGTTCTGATCGTTGGCAGCTGTCTGCGCATCGGCGGCCTGTGCGGCCAGCAAAAGGCTAAGCAGCGCGGCTGCCAGCGAAGTCTTCTTCAACATGATGTCGGTTCCCCTGCCGCACGTCCCCGCGCGGCGTAAATAAATAAGCCGGCGTCTTGCGGGGTGAGGAACGGAATAGCGGGCAGGCGACAGGCGCTGAGGCACGCGATCCGAGCCTCGCCCGCCGCGAGTCGCCAGAACCAAAGAGCCTCTCTACGGCCACTCAACGACAACCCTTCGGGCTGGGTCTGTTTGCGCTCAATCCTGCGTCATCACTCGGTTGTGTATCGACATACACGCCCTCGTTCTTCCTTGTCTTGCGCGCAAACAGATCCCAGCGCGGGCCATGCAGAGGCCGTAGATAGGCTCTGTCTCAGGCCGGTCTCCGGACTCGCGAGTGGCATGCGTCAAACCCATGCCGTCGAACGATGCCTTCCCATGCTTGTGAGCACAGTGGCGTGTGACCGTTCGAAAAAACGCTCGCTTACCGTTGCGGGGGCAGCGCCGGCCTTGCTGTGCGAACACAACGCACCGGCTTCCCGTTTCATCCCCTTTAGAAAGACCAAGGGGACACCCGAAACGCGCGAACTGTAGCGGGTGGGGGCCCTAAGGGCAATCTTCGCCTGCGCCTTGGAACAGGCACCGCAGGCCGGCTCGGTCGAGAAAAACCTTGGCTTTGGAGCGTGCCCCTGGGGTCAGCGCGGGCCTTGAAGTAGATATCATTTTGATATATAAAAGATCCCTCCTATGGAGGTCAAGTCATGAACGAGCGCAATGGATTTTCGATCGCAGGCATTCCCTTTATCGTGGTATGCCTCGTGCTGGTGTTCGTCGGCATCGGCCTGTTTTTCCACCTGAGCGCGAGTGGCTTGCCGCCCTGGACGGGCGCGATAGGCATCGTCCTTTTTGCCGTGGTCGGATGGCCGCTGAAGGGTTTTTTCCAAGTGGCTCCCAACGAAGGACAAGTGCTGCAGCTTTTCGGCCGGTATGCAGGCACCGTACGTCAGGAGGGACTGCGCTGGACCAACCCCTTCTGCACCCGGCGCCGGGTGTCGCTGCGCACGCGCAATTTTGAAAGCAGCAAATTGAAAGTGAACGACAGCGATGGAAATCCCATTGAGATCGCGGCCGTCGTCGTATGGCAGGTCATCGATACCGCCGAGGCCACGTTCTGTGTCGACGACTACGAAAACTTCGTCCACATTCAAAGCGAGTCCGCGTTGCGCCAGATGGCACAAAGCTATCCTTACGACGCACACGACGATGGCAAGCCGTCGCTGCGTAGCCACGGCGAGGAAATCAACAATCATCTGCGCGATGAGATCCAGGCCAGGCTCGGCAAGGCGGGCGTGCAGATAAGCGAAGCGCGCATCAGCCATCTCGCCTACGCACAGGAGATCGCCCAGGCCATGCTGCAGCGCCAACAGGCGGGCGCCATCATTGCGGCGCGCGGGCGTATTGTCGAGGGTGCCGTGGGCATGGTGGCGATGGCGCTGGAGAAGCTGCGTACGCAAGGCGTCGTCGATCTCGACGAAGAACGCAAGGCGGCCATGGTCAGCAATCTGTTGGTCGTACTATGTGGCGAGCGCGGTACGCAGCCGGTGGTCAACGCCGGCACGCTGCACAATTGAAGGCGCCATGGCCACAGACAAAAAAGCCTACCCACTACGGCTCAGCTCGCACGTCCTGGATGCGATGCAACGCTGGGCCGACGATGAGCTGCGCAGCGTCAACGCGCAAATTGAATTTGTGCTGCGTCAGGCACTCTATAAAAACGGCCGACTTAAACCTGGGAAGGTAAAGCCGGTCGCCGATAACGATCAGTGACTGACAGGCGCTAGCGTGTCGTCGCTGCTGTATCGATCATGCTGCGCGTCGCCGCGTTGAGCTCGCGTCGATGAGCGGCGCGCTCAAAAACTTCCCTTGACGCGCTTACGGCGTAGCCGGCGCCTGCAAAGCAGCGCTCAGAATGGGTAGGTAATGTTCCAGCCCAGGAACTTTTAAATGCTGGATCTTCGCTTCGTCGTCCCAACGGCGAAGTAGCACGGCAAGCCGCGCATTTGGCAAAGCATCAAAGGCGATTGCTTCTTCGCGGCTCATGATGCCGCCCTGGATTTGCATGCTTTCAATGGAAGCCGGTGAAAGCTGAGAGATATAGTTGGAATCGGTAGCGCAAAGGTAACGCTTGGCAGCCACGTGCAAGCGAATGGGCTCGGTAACTCCCTCGTCGAACCAGTGCGATAGATACGCCGCGCCAATCGCTTCGTGCCGCCCGTCCTTGCCATACTGTGCAATGTCCTCGGCCAGACCGTGCAAGATGTGCCCGATATCGTGCAGCAACGCGGCCGTGATGACGGGCGCGCTAGCATGGGATTGCTCGGCAAAATAAGCGCATTGCAGGCTATGTTCGAGAATCGAGATCTGTTCTCCAAAATAGGCTTCTTGGCCTTTCCTGGAGAGCAGCTCCAGCAGCTCCTGAACGTTCTTCGTGGCGGTCATATCGGCCGATTGCATTATCCAGAGCGAGCTAGTTAAGCGCCGACGGATTGCAAGCGCGCAGCAGTCACCTAGACAGCCCGATCAACTTGTCTAGCGACGATCTCCGCGCAACGGATTAGTGTGCCGCATCGCTCGGTGCAGGCGACAGATGATCGAGCTGCGATTTGTACGCTTGAAAAAATGCATCGCGTAGCACATCTAAAATAGCTTGCGGCTCGTCGATTTTCCCCTCGCCGATACGCCCGTTAATGGGCACCTTCGTTACGAGTTGATCCTTCGAAGGGCTCTTCAACATAGACACCACTCCCTGTGCGGCTGCCTCGTAAAGCAGCTTGATCGGCCCTTTCTTTTCCTCCTGAACATCTTTCTTCCAACTGAACATCTGCAGATCCTTGAAAACCGGTTCCGCATAACCTTCGATGTAACCGTTCTTGGCCTTGAGTTCCATCGTGAAATCACCCGTACCCGCGGCAAAATCCAATCCGGTGTAAGCACGCGCCAATGCGTTGGCACGCACCAATTGAATGTGCGTGACGCGGATATGATAGGTGAAGTCGCCAAAACGATTGGCCGGATCAAACGGGGCGTTCGTCTCCAGGGGAGCGTCGCCTAGAATCGTGGCCGTTGCGTGCAGCTCGGCCATGCGTGCGCCATGTTGATCTTTCGCTTCGGCCAGGTTCGTTATGGTGCTGTTGACGTCGCTCATCGTCAGATCGACGCGCGGACTGGATGCGATATTAAGGAATCTGGCCGTACCGTTTTTTACACGGATCTCGTCGATCTCCGTGGGAATCAAAATATTGAGGGCGTTGCTCCAATTGACGCCTTTACCCGTCTGGCTCTCGCTTTCGCTTTTGCCAGCGATGAAATTGACGGTGGCGTCGTAAAAATCCACTTCTCCGCGAAGATGGCCGTGCAGCAGCGCGCTGTAGCTCACCGTGATCTCGGTGCGAGGCGCAATGAGAAAAGGCTCATTCGATGGCGCGCCGATCTTGTCGATGCGCAGATTGTGAATCGTGTAACTGCCGCGCCAGATATGCAAATCGATATCTGCCATGGAGCCATGATACGTCCCCATATGTCCGATACGCTGATCAAGATGGTGACGAATCCAGCCTGGTAACAAAAGGCGTACGACGATGAACACCAGCGTCAGAGCGACCAATGGCCACACGAAATAGTGCGCATGTGCGAGTTTCACGGAGCAGTTCCCATCTAAAAACGGGACGAATGTAACTAACTCCATGGATAGTAGCGCCGCGCAACCACTTCCGCCTGCTTCCTGCATCCAGAGCCGCTTCTGGATCACTGGGAAGCGACGCGCGGGAGGAAGCAAAGACCACATACTCCTCACTCCAGCTCGACTAGTGGACTAATCTAACGAGCAAGCGCCAAGGCCAACGTGAGGGAGTGCCGAAATGCCCGAGTACTTCCAAGCCCGCGAGACAGTTCGAGAAGATGAGGTCGATGGCCTACTCCTGGCACACTTCGGTCAGCGCGCCGTCGGCTTTTGTCTTGATCTGTTCCTAGTGTGGCTGCTTCGAAAGCCAGTCGAATGGCTCTGGCAAGTTTACGTGCCCCATGGCTGGGAGAGGCACACGCTCGTTGATCTCGTACACGTGCGTAGCCTGATTGTCCTAGTCACGTATTTTTCTTTGGCGCTGTATTTTGGAAACGGACAAACGATCGGTAAGTGGCTTGCTCGCACGCGAGTCATCTCGTTAACTCACGAGCGAATGAACCTCTGGCAATCGGTGGAACGTGCGCTCGGCTATGGAGCTTCATTCCTTGAGCTTGGCTTCGGCTTCATGCAGTTTTTTATCAACCGTAATCGACAGTGCGCCCATGATCGTCTAGCGCAAACCATTGTCATCGATGTGCGAGGGTCAATGGAGAAGATTGTTGATGATGCGAAACAGCCCGAGGTTGCAGCTGACGACTTAGAACAAGAGGTGACACGCGCCGAGCCTATCCGTGACGATTCTGCTCATCATCGGACATAGAGCTCGTGCTCGATCCCATGCCGCCGCCACCGGCACCACCGCCCATACCTCCGCCTCCGCCACCTTTTGAATCGCCTCCTCGCGCCGCGCCTTCGCCCTTGCCACGAGTAGCCGATGGGCGCAGTGGGCCTTGTCTGGGAATGGAGAGATGCGGGGGTATCGGCTCGAGATCGAGTGCCTGGCGAATGAAGTCGCGCAATGAAACAACCAGTTCCGCGGTGTGAATGGGCCGTCCTTCGGCGAGCTCCACGGCGGCGCCTGCCGCAAGCTTCACTTGTTCTTCGGTGCCAAGCAGGATGATGTCGGACAAGGCGGCTTCGACGGCGTCGCGCATACGCCTGGAGCGATCGGAGCTGTTCGGCGTGTGCTCGAACGCGGCATTGTCGTTTTCATCGGATGGCGTGCTCCATGCCTCATTGCCATGACCTTGCACGTCACGCAAATGGGTTGGATCGACGCTGAGCTTTCCGGTAAACGATCCGCCTAGTGTCTTGTACGCGGCGATCAGTGTGCGCAGACGTTCGTTGATCTGCCGGTTCTCGCGCTCACGACGTTGTTGCACCGTTTGCATGATCAGCAGACGTATGCCGACCATGACGACCGAGACCAGAGCCAGTCCCATTAACGTTGAAAAGAGCCCTTGCCAGGAACTGAAATCGAGGTTGCGCATAGGGAACCTTCTCCGCTACTTCGCTAGTGTTTGTAAAGCGCATCGGTGGGACTGCGAAACAAATCTGTCCGATTTCTAAGAATTGTGATCCAGAGAGTAGCGGTTCTCGCCTGCGTATTCGCCCAATGGAACAATGAAAGCGCTGCAGATCCTACACTACGATCCTGTACGCCTGACCGCAGCGTGACGGCGAGCTTGCCTTGAAGTGGTATCGAAGGAGACCCGCATGCCCATGCGATGGCGTCATGTTGCAAGCACCGGCTTGATCTTCACAATGGTCGCATCCACTCATGCAAACGCAGCCGGTGCGCTACAGCAGCAGCTTGCCGACAGCAGTTGTGCAACCTTGCGTGCAGCGGCCGCAGCGGAGCCGGGCGATGGTCCCATGCTGCTGCCGAGCTATCCCACTTTGTTGAAGCAAAGCGACGACTCGACCCGGGCGCTACAGAACGTGGCCTTCGTCTACGACAACGCCCTGGCAGGCATTGCGCTCACGGCCTGTGGAGATGCTGATCAGGCGCGCCGCATCGCCGATGCCTTGTTACTAGCTGCCGCACACGATCCCAGCTTCAAAGATGGTCGGTTGCGCAATGCTTACCGAGCCGGCCCCACCAGTGCCGACAAAGTCGAGCTGCCGGGCTATTGGCAGAGTCGCGGCAACTACTGGAGTCAGGATCCTTATCAGGTGGGCACGGCCACCGGCAATGTCGCATGGGCTGCCTTGCTGCTGCTGACCGTCTATGACAGCAGCCACGATCGTCGTTATCTGGATGCCGCCGCAGCGCAACTGCATTGGATCCAGGCCCATACGGCGGGCACGGCGCCGCCTACGGGTTACGAGGGTGGTTTCTTCGGTTACGACAACGCTCAGCGCACGCAGCACTGGAAAGCCACCGAACACAATATAGACGTCTATGCGGCTGCCATATGGATGAGTCGCGAGGGCGGCGATTCGTCGTTTGCGCAACAGGCGAAGCTGGCTGGCAGCTTCGTCAATGCGATGTGGGACAACACGCAGCACCACTTTCTGGTCGGTACCCTGGATGACGGCAAGACGCTCTCCCGCGACAAGTCCGGGTTAGATGCTCAAGTCTGGCCGCTGCTCGCGTTCAATCCACATCCCACTGAATGGAACCAGGTCTGGTCGTGGGTCGAGGCGCAGCATCGCAGCGGCAATGGATACGGCTATCGGCGTCATCCTGACGGGATATGGACCGAAGGCACGGCGCTGGTCGCTACTGCGCTGGAGGCGAGCGGCAAACCGGTGCCAGACACCGTGTGGCAAGTGCTCGTTGCGCAAAAAAGCGATGAAGGCATGCTCTACGCCACTCCAAACCCGCGCATCGGCACCGACTTTGCCATTGGCCCAACGTCCACCTACGCGGACTTTTTCTACTACCACCTGCCGCATCTCGGCGCGACCGCCTGGGCCGTGCTGGCAGCCAAAGCCTGGAACCCATTCACCGGTCACCCGTGAGAGCATCTCCTTGAAGGGCGAATCCAGAGTTCTACATGTCTTGCAGATTTGCGGCAAAGGGTGCCCGGCGACGAACTGCGGCGACTCGCGGCCCAGTCTGCGAGTATAGTTTGGGAGCTTCATTTGCTTGATCCGCGGTAGCCAGCCGCGGATTCCTCGGTCATTACAAGCCACATGGAGGAAGCAGCATGCGTCGCATCGCAACCGTCATCGTTACCGCGATCATTCTTGGGGGATCACCCATGACGTCGATCGCCCAGACAGGCTTGAACCAAGTCGCCAAGAGCGTGCGGGAAATCGACAAGAACTTTGACGCTGCCGACAAGAACCACGACGGCAAGCTCACGCGAGAAGAGGCCAAGTCCGGGTCCACGCCTTTAATCGCCAACCATTTTGACGCGATGGACGACGGCCACAAAGGTTACGTCACCAAAGCCGATGTCCATGCTTTCATTCGACGCAATCTAACGCGCGGTCACGTTGCGCCGGCCAGTTCTTCGTCCTGACATTGGCATCGAATTCTCCTTCCACAAAGGCCAAAACAGCTTCGCATCTGCGCGATCTTGCTCGGCTGCGCCGCGTTCGCGATCGGATCGATCGGGAGTACGCGCAGCCGCTGGATGTGGAAGCGCTGGCGCGTGGCGTGCACATGTCGGCCGGTCATCTCAGTCGTCAATTTCGGCTCGCCTATGGCGAGTCGCCTTACTCTTACCTGATGACGCGGCGCATCGAGCGCGCGATGGCATTGCTTCGTCGTGGCGACCTCAGCGTCACCGAGATCTGTTTCGCGGTCGGTTGCGCGTCGCTGGGCACCTTCACTACGCGGTTCACCGAGCTGGTCGGCATGTCGCCCGGCACCTATCGACGCCAGCAGACGCACGCGACGGAGGGGATTCCGTCGTGCATGGCGAAACAGGTAACGCGACCGATCAGGAATCGAGAAGCGCCGTCCACCGAGCCGGAACTAGACTGATCGCCATGGACATCCCCAACGCTGAGAGACACCCCATGGACATCACTATTCACTCGAGCTTCCTTGCGCAGAACGATCCGGACGCCGCGCTCGCCTTCTATCGCGATACCCTCGGCTTCGAGGTCCGCAACGACGTCGGATACGGCGGAAAGCGCTGGATCACGGTCGGCCCGACGGGTCAGCCCGGCACCTCCATCGTGCTGTATCCACTGGAAGCCAGTCCCGGCATCACCGACGACGAACGACGCACGATTGCCGAGATGATGGCCAAAGGCACCTTCGGCATTCTTCTGCTGGCCACCCACGACCTCAAGGGTACCTTCGAGCGGCTGCAGGCCCTTAACGCAGACATCGTGCAGGAACCCACCGACCAGCCATACGGGGTTCGCGACTGCGCAGTCCGCGATCCCGCGGGCAACATGATACGTATCCAGCAGCTGCGCTGAGTCATGCGTCGTGGTGGTGTCACGATGAGCAAAGTCACCGAGACTGAAACTTGACGATGGATCCCCATGGCATTTCGTATGCCATCGGGATCATTCAAGTTGGGTTCGCGACCGTGACTCCGCGCACGCCATAAGGACGTCGTTGTTATCGCACGCTCATGCGCGCATTCACGGAGGACTGCATGGATTCTGTATTGAATAGCATGGTAGTCACAGCATTATTTCTTGTGGCTGCCATCGTTGTAGGACGTCGGCTTGAAAGAACGACAAAGCCCTATGGCTACGCCATATTGATGACCCACATAGCGCTATTCGCATTGATTGCAGGCGGGATCATCGCATCGATCTACAAACTCAACAGCGTTACGGAAGGGAAATTCCTTTCAACCATTTCTCTATATGTGGCTGCGTTGACGTTGCTCGGAAATCTAACTATCGGAACAACTATGGTCATAGCAAGAAAGAAATACAGGACATTGATAACGGTCCACAAGCTATCGACATCGCTTATGGCTATTTCGATTCTTTCCGGTATTGCCCTTATGGCTTTGCGCCTCTAACAACTGGCAAAAAAGATTTGGATTCATGCCAACCCATTCCGCGCATCGCTTCAGAAGTTGGCATGCAGGTTGACGAAAGCGCTACGCGGCTCTCCGACGAATGCGCCGGCTCCGTTGGCGGCGACGAAATATCGGCGATCTGTGATGTTGTGAATATTGATGTCGACGCCCCAGAGCGATGTTTCGTAACCAAGCAATGCGTTCACAATCACGTAGGATGGAATCGCATTGACATTGGTGATGTCGCTGTAGCTCTTGTCTTGGTAATTCATGCCTAAGCCGGTGCGGAAACCCGGCACGCCAGCGATATGGAAACTGTAGGTCGTCCACAGGTTCGCCAAGAAATTCGGCGCTCCCTGTGGATGATGGCCGACCGATGTCACGCCCTGTGGGTTGTTCGTGATGAAGGCGTCTTGGCTCGTTGCATTAACCAGGATGTGCCATTGATCGGTAAGTGCGGCGTCTGCGGAAGCCTCCGTGCCGCGGGTCTTTTGACTGTCGAAAACGACGGTCTCGATACCATTGATGGTGGTTAGCGTGGCTACGTTGTCGCGCTTGACGTCGAAAGCGGCCGTATTGACGACCAGCCTGTTATCGAACCAAGCGAATTTGACGCCTGCCTCGTATTGCAACGCGGATTCCGGCGCGCCAACCCCATTCTGGGTGTTTTCGGAGTTGAAGTTCGAAAGATGGCTTTCCGAAATGCCGACATAGGGCGACATCCAGGAAAAGAGTTTGTAGAGCGAGCCGACATTCCAACTTATGGGCGCATCGTCGCGTGAATCTTTGACGCCAGCCAGCAAGGGCTGGCCATCGGTCCCGAAGCGGCCTGGAACGCTGATCTGCGGCGTCAACGACGTATCCCACCAATCTTGCCGTACACCTGCGCGGATCTTGAGCGCATCCGTGAGATCGATCTGGTCGGTAGCGTAAAGACTGTAATAGTTCGCCGCGAGATGATCGTTATCGCAGGAATGTTTTGCATCGCACTTGAATATCACATCGTTCAACGATGTTTCGGGCGGCGTTGGCGCGAATGCGTCGGGGATATTCGGCAAGTCGGCAGTGCTTCGCTCGGTGTCCAGTTCTTGCCGCTGATATTCGAACCCGGTGAGCAGCGTGTGCTGGATGGTGCCGGTGGCAAATTTCCAGACGGGCTCCAGTTGATAATCGAGACTGTTGTCGCGATCGTCCTGTTGCCGCAGCTGGCGGTCGACGACTTCACCGTCGCTGACTTTGGTGTTGGAGCTGTCGCCGTTGACGAGAACGTCCAGCGTTCGATGCAAGTAGGAGAAACGGTTGTTGATCGTCAGAAAATCATTGACGTTCCACTGGTCCGCAATAGTGGGGCGCACGACGTTCGAACGAGCCGACGTGAATGGCGACGAGTATTTTGCATCGATGGACACATGCTGGATGGGAGCGCCATCGAAATAGATAAGGCCGTAAGAGTCTGGCGTTTCATGGATCTGGCGCAGATCCAGCGCGAAGTCGGTGACGTGATCGCCCCATTGCCATCGAAACGCCGGCCGCACTTCGTCGTCGCGGTTGCTTAGTTGGCGAAACCCGTCCGAGTGCGAGAACGTGCCGTCGATGCGGTAGTCGAGTCCACTGATGCCGGTAGGTCCGGTGACATAGTCGCTGTTGCTAAAAGTGCCGAACGAACCACCCTGCACGCTGCCGCCGTAATGCAGGGACGATGAGGGTGTGTCATGAACGATGTTGATCGTGCCGCCGGGCGGCCCGCTGCCGAATAAGGCGGATCCCGGTCCTTCGAGAATTTCGACGCGCTCGACGCCATTCAAGGAATGCGACAGTCCGCTGAGTTCGTCACCATCGGAAAACCCGTCGCTATAGATTTGCGCGTTCAAGCCGCGTATCAGGAAATGATCGTAATAGCCTTTGGAATCCTGGCCGCCCGAGTTGATGCCGCTCGCGTTGTAGGTTGCATCCCTCAACATGGTGGCGCCTTGCTCGGACAGCAGTGCGCGAGGAATGATCTGAACGCTGCCAGGCAGATCTGCCAACTTGGTGTCGGTCTTGCTGAGCGCGGCATTCTGGTTAGGATCATCGATACGATCGCTTTGAGCCGCCATCGTTCCTTGCACCGGAACCACCGGCAAAGTCACGGCGTTGTTGGCGTCCTGCGCCCAGAGGTTTGGGACGGACAGCGCGGAGCCAAGCAGCACGGCGAGCATCGTTCGCTTAACCCCCATGCGGGCCAAACTGGATCCACAGGCGGAGGTAGCGGAAGCCTTGGGGCTTCTTTCGTAGGCGTACGGCATGGGGCTTCCTTCGGCGAAAAACGTTTAGAAATGCTGATGAGAACGATTTCTATTCAACTATGCGCCGTGAGTGCCGTGTTCCGCCGATTAGGTTTAAGTCGTGGCGTATTTTTTTTCCGTCGGTTACGAGGACGCAGCCGTGTTCTCGGAATCGCGCTTCGCTGAAGGCGCGGCGCTCCGTTCAGTCGGTTATGGATTTAATCCGCGAGCGTTGCACGGCACGCTGGCCGTGCCAAATCTCATTACCAGGCGTCGATGGATAGCACGGCGATCGGGCGCTTGCTTACGGGCGACATAATTGCCGAATAGCTATTGTCGCCGCGTTGAAGAGGTAGCGCTTCCAGCTTCTGGGAAGGTACTTCTGCTTGCAGGCGATCGAGGTGAGCCCGTTGCGAATCCGTGGCCTTCTTCAGCGATGCCAATGGCTTGGCGTGTTTCAACAAGGCGTCTATGACCTGATCGTAAGGCAAATAATACTGGGGCAACTGATCGATATCCTTGCCGCTCGCCAGCACTTGCATCGCGAAATCGCCGGATCCCGGGCCCTTGGGCGGAAGAGCACCCACCAGCACCGGTCCGGTCAACGATCGTTTGCGGAATTCGGGTCGATTGCCTTTAGCCAGATCGGCATCGCTGAGCTGTTGGGCTGACACCATCACCAGCCGATCAATTTCAGCAACGATGAACACAGGTCGCGCGCCAATGATGACGTGCAGACCGTAGCCGAAGGCGATCGCCTGCAGTACCCCGATGACAGTCAGATCCAGCCGCAACAACTTACGCGCCTTATGGCGATTGACCACCAGCAATGTCAGTAGCGGGCCGATGCAAACATCGACACCCATCAGCAGCAGGATCAGCCCGTTGGCTCCGGCCGCGGCAAAGTAAGGCGACGGAAACCAAACGAAGTAGAGCAGCGCACCTATCAATGCCGCTAATACGATGCTGATCAACAGATGGATAGATGCGGCTTTCCAGCGATTCATAGGTCGAAATAAAGTCGAGTGCGCGGTGGCACGAAATATACGATGCCTTATCGCGATTTGCCTATAACGGCGCGTGCACCACTGGCGAAGAGCAGCCTAAACTGCCAGCGGGTCGATAAATCGATGCATCGACCGGCTGAAGTTGCAGCGCCAAACGGACGCCCAACAAACTGCGGTCTCGCCTAAACCGACTTCACTTCCCCGCCATCCATGCGAAGCATGGACCCGGTCATCCACCGCGCCGCCGGCGATACGAGGAAGGCCATGAGTTCGGCGATTTCCTCCGGTTCGCCGTACCTTGCAATGCCGGCATCGCGCGGAAAGCGTTCCATCGCTTCGGCGACGGTCATGTTGTGCAAGGGTGCCCAGTGCTCGAGATAGGAGCGCCGCCTGCCCGTCATGACCGGACCGGGCAAGACGCTGTTGACCTGCACACCATCGCTGATGCCGCGATCCGAAAACGCTTTGGCCAACGCTGCGATGGCAGCATTGATGGTGCCGACCGCGGCATGCGGGGCCTTTGGAAATATGGCCGAGTTGCCCGACGTGAAAACCACCGAACCCTTCGCTTTCATGAGCGCGTTCCAGGCCTCGATGGTCAAACGCCGCGCACCGTGCAGCTTGAGCGCCATGCCGCCATCCCATTGCTCGTCAGTCATTTCGAAAAGATCGATTTGCGGCACGGCGCCGGCAATATTGAGCAATGCATCGATACGACCGAAGGCCGACAAGGTTTTATCGACGACGATCTTTGCCGCCGTCTTTTCCGCCAGATCGATATCGAGGATCAAGGTCTTTGCGCCTTGATCCTCGACAGCCTTTGCCGTTTCCACCAGATGTTCGCGATTTCTCGCTACCAACACGACCGAACCGAAATCCCTGGCAAGACGAATCGCCGTAGCTCGACCGATACCCTGGCTGGCGCCCGTAACGATGGCTGTTGAATGGGACATGGCATTTTCTCCCGATTCCAATACGCGTGTGATGGTTCAGTTGGAAAGGAAATCACGGATAGCATCGGCTATCTCAGTCGCATGCGTTTCCAATGCAAAGTGCCCGGTATCGAAGAAACGAACCTGCGCATCCGGCATATCGCGTTTGAACGCTTCGGCACCCGGCGGCAGGAAGAACGGATCGTTCTTGCCCCACACCGCTAGAAGGCGCGGGCGGTGCTGGCGAAAATACGCCTGGAATTTCGGATAAAGTGCCACATTGCTTTGATAGTTGAGGAACAGATCCAGCTGCACGTTATCTGCTCCTTCGCGCGCCAAGTAGTGATTGTCCAGCGCAATACCGTCGGGTGACACCAGGGACTCGTCGGACACACCATGCGTGTATTGCCAACGTGTTGCTTCCGGGGCCAGAAATCCGCGCAAGGCTTCGCGGTTTGCATCCGAAGGATCTTTCCAATAGGCCTGGATCGGATTCCAGCCCTCGCTCAGCCCTTCTTCGTAGGCGTTGCCGTTCTGGGAAATGATTCCCGTAATGCGATCGGGGTGTTTGACGGCGATGCGAAAACCGGTCGGCGCGCCGTAGTCGAAAACATAAATCGCAAAATGATCGAAACCGACGACTTCGGTAAAGCGATCGATGACATGGGCAATGTTATCGAATGTGTACTTGAACTGCTCGCGCGAAGGCATATCCGACAACCCGAACCCAGGTAGATCGGGCGCGATGATATGAAAATGGTCGCTCAGCAGCGGAATGAGATCGCGAAACATGTGACTGGAACTCGGAAAACCGTGCAACAGCAACAATTTTGGCTTTGAGCTGGAACCGGCTTCCCGGTAGAAGATATTGAAGCCGTCGACGTTGGCATGGCGGTAGCGAAGGGTAGACATGCGAGTTCTCCTCGGTGACGAAACAGTTTTAAGATGAGTACGTACTGTGTGGCGTTCACCGAGCGGATGACGTGCACTGCGCTCACTGAACTGACGAAAGTCGATCAACCTTCAGACTGACGAAGCGCGTCGACAATGATGTTCTCGACGAACTGCGGCGCAGTGACACTTGGCAGGTGATCGACAGGGTGCGAGACCACGCGAGCCTTCATGCGCGCTGCCATGAAACGCTGCGTTTTCTCGGGAATCATGTGATCGTGCTCCGCGACGAGATACCAGGTGGGCACGGTCTTCCATAGCGGTTGTTCGACCGGAACGGTGATGCACGCCGGCGAAATGGGAAGCTGGGTTGCTGCGAGTTCGCTCTGCTCCCGCTTCGTCGCATGTTGCGCAAACGCCGTGGCGAACGCTTCCTTCGGCAATCGAATCCACCCGTCGCTGCCGGGCGCGAGCTTCGGCGCCTTCTCGTCGTGCTCGTAGCGATAGAAAACGTCCGCCACCGTTTCGCCCTGATCGGGCGCCAAAGCGGTGATGTAGACCAGCGCTTTCACCTTATCGCTACGCGTCGCAGCGATGACGGCCCCGGCATACGCATGGCCCACCAGAACCACCGGGCCATCGATCCGCTCCAGGACTCGGTCCAGTGCTGCCACGTCATCGTAAAAGGAAGACAAGGGCAGCCGGAAAGTAACTGTCTTAATGGACTTAGTCTGGAGTAGATCGACCACCTTGCTCCAGCTCGACTCGTCCGCCCAAGCGCCATGGGCAAGGACTACGGTCATGGCATTCATCTTCATCTTTCTAAGTCTCCCAGGCGGTTTGCGGATGAGCCGGGAGGCGGCAAGGGTTGAAATAGAAGTAACCGCCTCAACGTTGATTTGGAGGTTATTCCGAGAAAGGTAACTTGTCAATAGCCGATAAGGGGGTTACTTTGACTCCAGGAGACAACCCATGACACAGCCGATTCCCGCCCTTTTCCTGGCCGACTCACTCGGCCTGGACTTCCTCAATTCGATCGCCACGCCGGTGGACGTTCCCGTCGATTGGCTCGATGACGGAGAGGGCCTCTTGAGCTGGCTTCAGCAGGCGCACCTGGTGCCGGACGAAGTCGTCGGCTCGATACGCGAGCGCGCCATTCCGGGCGAAATCGACCGCATCGCGAGCCAGGCCCGAACGCTCAGAGAATGGTTTCGCACGTTCGTTCGCGGACACAGAGGCCGGCCACTGAAGCCCGCGGATCTCGGTGAGCTGGAACCGCTCAATCAGTTGTTGAAACGCGATGATGGATACAGCGCGATCGTTGCGCGTGAGTCCGACGAATCTTCCCGCCTGCATTTGATCCGCACGCGACGTTGGGCATCGCCCGAAGCGCTGTTGCTACCCATCGCCGAATCGATGGCGCGGCTGATCTGCGATGAGGATTTCTCGTACGTGAAAGCCTGCGAAGGACCGGCGTGCACCATGCTTTTTGCCGATCACACGCGAGGACACGCGCGCCGATGGTGCAGCATGGCCATCTGTGGCAATCGTGCAAAACAAGCCGCTCACCGGCGTCGCCTCAAGCCAGCGGGGCATGATCAACACCATGCTTAAGCGATGGTTTTTTGCTGCGTCGGCGATACTTGCGTAAGCGTGCAGATAGCCATCCCTCTTGTGGGGGATGAAGTCGCGACTAAACTAGCGAAAACAAAGAGAGGAGTGGGACGTGTCCGCAATTCCACAGCCGGTTGTGACGAAGCTTACGCGTGCCGCCATTTTTCTCGTCATTACGCTGAATCCGGAACCTGAGCATCATGAAACCGTACGGGCGCTTTGTAGCGACCTGGCGGGACTTCTGCGTGCAGTGGGCTTTCGCGATCTCGAGGGGCGATTATCGTGCGTGATGGGTTTCGGTTCCGAAGCCTGGGATCGGCTCTTCGGACAGCCGAGGCCGAAGAATCTGCATCCATTCCAGGAAATCCAGGGCCAGCACCACGCCGTTTCCACGCCAGGAGACATTCTTCTCCATATTCGCGCGACGCGCATGGATCTGTGCTTCGAACTCGCCACGCATATCATGTCTCGCCTCGGCAACGCCGTTGCAACGGCCGATGAAGTGCACGGCTTCAGTTACTACGACGACCGCGACCTGATCGGATTCGTCGACGGCACGGAGAATCCCGTCGACCAGGCCGCTATCAATGCTGCAATCATCGGCAACGAAGACCCGCTCTTCAGCGGCGGAAGCTACGTGATCGTGCAGAAATATCTCCACGACCTAAAAGGCTGGAACGCGGTCCCCGTGGAGCAGCAGGAGAAGATCGTCGGACGGACCAAGCTCGCCGATATCGAACTGGACGATGCCGCAAAGCCGAGCTACGCACACAACGCCCTGACGACGATCGTAGAAAACGGCGAGCAACTGGAAATCGTGCGCGACAACATGCCCTTCGGCGACGTCGGCAAAGGCGAATTCGGCACCTATTTCATCGGCTACGCGCGATCGCCGCGACGCATTGAACAGATGCTCCACAACATGTTCGTCGGTCGACCCCCAGGCAACTACGATCGCCTGCTCGATTACAGCAAATCGGTTACAGGGACGCTGTTCTTCGTGCCATCTGCAACATTCCTGGAGAATGTTGCTAACGGATAAAGGGGCGCAACCCGCCAATGCGCTTCGCACCGATTGGATGCAAGAGGTGGCCAATTCGCTATAGCTAAAGAGCGTCCGCCATCCAGAGCAGGCGTTCGAAGCCGTGCATTTAATATCCGGGATTGCGGTGTCCTGTTAGACGTACAGGCGATGAGTAGCGCGCCTTCCCATCAACGGATCGAGACGGTCGTCCGGCGCTAGCTAAAGGTGTATAACCGGACGTGCATGTCTATCTGTTAAGTAGTTAGCCCTCACACATGGTGCGACCGCTATGAAACATCTCGTCACGTTGCTTTTCTTCGTCGGTGCTATCGCCGCCTACATCGTGGGCAGCATGCCGGGAGCGACTTTGCTCTTGGCCATTGGCGTCGTCTTGGAGTTGATGGGTTGGTATCGGGTTTTTCGCGGCAAGAAGCATCCGCCTATCCCGACGCACTAGCGCATTGCGTTTGGCTTAGGCACCGAGCTGCTTTGAAAAGGATTTCCACTTGGCGATCAGGACAAACATGAACAGTGGTGTTCGCCGACCTCAAGTGTGTGTGTTGGGAAGCGCAGAGCCAGGGTCCAAGGCATACGATCTGGCTGGAGAGGCCGGGGAACTGCTTGCTCGTTTAGGCATTACCGTGATCAGTGGCTGCGGCAGCCCTGCCACGCGCATCGCCGCGCAGCGCGCTCAGGCTGCTGGCGGAGTCGTCGTTAGCATCATCACCAGCGCCGACATGCCCGCGCCGGACTGGCCGGCGACAGTCGTCATACCTTGCGGAATGGGCGATGCAAGAAATCTGATGATGGCGCTCGCGGGTGACGCGTGCATTGTCATCGGGGGTCGTGCCGGCACTATCTCGGAAGTGTGTCTTGCGTGGCTGCATCACCGGCCACTGTTGCCTCTTGTGGGTTGCGGCGGGTGGTCCGATGGATTGCTCCAGAATCCTCCAGACGAAAGGCAAAATTCACCGATTTTGCCGTGGGATTCTGTCGAGGCTCTTAAGAGCCAACTCAGCGCGCTTGGCTTGTTCGAAGCGCATCGTGGTTCGAAGACGAGTTCAACGAACGCGACCTGATTCTTTCGTGAAACGGATGTGCTTTTGAACACCCGTTCCCTTCAACCGTTGAATACCTGAGCGTCAGGTGGTTTCCCATTGTTCGCCGGCGACGACGACGCGGTTGCGTCCGGCAGTCTTGGCCATGTAAAGCGCGGCGTCGGCGCGTCGAATTAAGTCGAAGCCATTGTAATCTTGCGGGCGCAGCCACGCGACGCCAATCGAGCACGTCACTTCAACGTGCGCGCCGTCGCCGCCAAAAGGACTTTTGGCGATGAACGTGCGTAATGCGTCGAAGGGTGAGGGATCATTGGTAACGGCATGGGGCACCACGGCCAGGATCTCTTCGCCACCGTAGCGGCCTAGCGTAGCGCCGGCCGGAAGTGCGTCGCGCAGTCGCATGGACGCTTCGATCAGCACCGCATCGCCAGCGAGGTGGCCGTAGTGGTCGTTGATGCGTTTGAAGTGGTCGAAGTCGATCAACGCCACCGCCAACGGATGTTGATGTTCCCGCGCGTCGGCGATTGCCAGGGACAACGCATCCAGCACGCGAGAGCGGTTGGGCAATCCGGTAAGTGCGTCGTGCGTGGCCTGCTGCCATAACGCGGCGCGTGCTTCCTCCAGGGCTTGCTTGTCTACTTCCAACTCGCGTGTGCGCAACGCCACGAGATGTTCGAGTGTGCGTGCGCGTGCACGCAGCTGTCGTGTGCGCAGCAGCCACAGCAGCATGATGCCCAGTGCGAGCAGCACGATGCCGCCGAACACCGCGGCCGGTCGCCGCCACCACGGTGGCACGACGCGCAAAGGCCATGGCACGATGGGTGAAAGTTGCCGGCTATCCGGATCGTAGACCGCCACCTCGAACGTGAAGTCGCCGGGTGGCAGCGGCGGATAATCGACCTGTGGCCGATCCGAGTTCACCCAGTCGCGTTCCAGCCCCCGCAGTCGATAACGATATTGCAGGGTGTGACGTGTGGGTGCACCCAATGCCGCCAGCCGCAGGGTCAAGGGTTGATCGGGTGCATAGCCGAAGCGGTGTGTGGAGGTTGGCGCTTGCAACACACCGCCGTGATTGACTTCGGTGATCACCACTTCCAACGGATCGAGCGTTGCCAGCGAAGCAGGGCGCAAGATGTGCGAGATACCGTTGCTGGTGCCGATCCACACTGAGCCGTCGTTATCCTCGAAGAACGCGCCCTCGCCGATGTCGTTCCAGATCAACCCGTCGTCCTGGGTGAGACGGCGCCAGCGCTGGCCGTTGTAGAGCTCCACACCATCGGTGCCGCCGATCCACAGCCAGCCGCGACGGTCATGGCGGATGAAATAGACGCGGGTGTCGTCGAGCAGCTCATCGGTCACGTGTTGTACGGCCACGGTGTCGCTGTTACCCGCTCGGCCATGCCATAGGCCGTCGAAATTGCCGGACAGATAAAGACCGCCTTCAGGCAGTACATCGAGGTGCGTGAAGTTCTGGCTGGATGGGGCGCCGGTGACGCGAATGCGTGTCCAGTGACTGCGGTCGAAGCGGAACAAACCACCCTCGCCGGCGAACCACAGTCGGCCCTGTGCATCTTCTTTTGCATCGCTGAACACGCTATCGGGAACCACACCCTCGCCGGCGCGTTGCAATGTATGGCCATCGTAGACGTAGAGTCCGCGCTCAGTGCAGAGCCATACCAACCCGCGGCTGTCGACCAGCATGTCGTGAATATAGGCGGGCGAATGCGCCACTTCTTCGGTGGTGCCCTGGCTGGCGTGATAACGCAGCAGTTCGCCCGAATAATACGAGGCCAGCATGTCGCCATTGGGTAACGCGTGCAGCGCGGTGGTTTCCTGTGCGAGCGACGGTGCCTTCAAGGGCCAAGGCGCAAGGCGCGTGGCGTTGGGTGCGAGCACGCTACCGCCTAGTTCATCGCCAACCCATAAAGTTCCGTTACTGGCGCGTGTGATGGCCCAGGTCGGGCTGCTGTCCAAGCCTTGTGCAATCCGCCAGCTCTGGATCTTGTCGTAGCCACGCCACTGCAGCACACCGCGTCCGTACGTACCTATCCACAACACGTGACTGCGGTCGTACAGCAATGCGTCGATGCCAATGCTGGGCAAACCGTTGCCGGCATCGAAAATGCGCCAGCCATGATTGTCCCAGCGCGCCAAGCCGTCGTCAGCGCGAGTAAGTACGCGCCCCTGGCTGTCTTCGATCATGTCGAGAAAAGCCGTGACCACGCGCGCGTTCGGCAGATCGTGATTGGCGAACACGGCGCTGCCGGGAGCTAGCGCGCGGATGTAATGCGGACTGCGCGCCCACAGCGTGCCATCGCGCGCGAGAAGATAAGACGTCCAAGTGTCTGCAGGGATGCCTTCGCGCTCGCCCCACACGTGCAGCTGTTCACCGCTCAGCTGGCATAGCGATTTACCGCAGCCGAACCACAACGCATGCCCATCGGCAAAGACACTGCCGACATCCGCGAGCTCTTGCGCCGCGCGCAACATGGTTGCATCGAAGCGCGGGCGCGCACGCCATCCCGTGCCGGCCAGTTCGATCAGCCACAAGCGATGTTGGCTTATCGCGTACAAGCGGCCGTCCAGATCGGTGAGCGTGGCGCCCGGATCGATCGGCAGCGGTTGCGCGGTCACGGACGCAAAGCGCCAGCCGTCGCCCACATAGAGTCCGGTTCGCGTGCCTATCCACAAACGACCGGCGCTATCTTCATGCGCTGCCGAAATGTAACTGCCGCCCAGTCCGTTCGCAGCACCGATGCGCTGGAAGGCGTGACCATCAAAACGGAACAGGCCGTTTTCCGTGCAGGTGTAGACGAAGCCGCGGCGATCCTGCAGCAAGCAGTTGTCTTCCAGGCTACCCAGGCCCTGCAGTTGGGTGAACGCAGTGAGGCTGATGGCCTGACCGTAGGCACGCGTCGCCGCGCTCAGGACGATGACCCAAGCGAGCATTGCACCCGCTGCACGCCAGCGGCGTCGATGCCGCGCGGAGCCGCTCGCTCTATCGTCCGACCTTGCTTTCAACGCCTCATGGCCCTCGTTCGCTGCTCGCTCGCCATCCGAGCATCTCTGCCGTTATGCAACCGTGCACAGCAGGCGGATCTGGGTCAAACAATAGCGCAGGATCGGCCGATTAGCGTTTTGCGGACGCCGATGGGGCGGTGATCGTGGGCAAGGCGTGAAATTCAATCAGAAGTCCGAGGTCGTCTTGCGTGGGGGCCAGGAAGGAATCGCCCAGTGAGCCCTGGTAGCGCGCGAGGTCTTTTTCGTATCCGCGTTCGACCCATCTTTTTGCCCTATCGAAATCGGCAACACCGATGCTGATGCCGAGTACCTGAGGGCCGCCTTTGCGCAACGCGTCGGCGGCAAGCCCCGGGCCGTCCGGCTGAAGCACGAAGATACGCTTCAGGCCGGCCGGCACCCAATATCCCTGGGCCGAGATTTGCGGAATCCGAACAGGCGCTCCGCCCGTGAATCCCATCCGCTGGAACTGTTTGCGATCCGCATCGGCGTTCGACGAGAGAAGCCACACCGCCGACAATTCGCGCGCGCTGTTGGGATGTGTACGCGCAATCTCATTGTCCGCCATGCGGGCCGGCGTAACGTCGACAGATGCGTAGTCGATGAAGAACAGATTGCTCGAGAGCGGCGGGCGTTCGAATGCGAAAAGACGCCAGCGGGGAGGCCTGGAAGGTCCGCCACCGTCAGGATCCATGGGCGAGGCCGAGAAGATGGCCGTTGGACTCAAACCGTCGCGTTGCAGAAGTATGCGCACTTGATCGAGCGCCGAGGAACGAAGGCCAAAGGTTCGAGATCCAACGCCACCGCGCAACATCGCTTGATCTGCACGCATGCCCGGATCCATGTCCGGGTTCGGTCGCGTGATGCTTTCCAATTCCAGATAGCTGCCATCGGACATCCGAACATAGCGATTGGCCACGCCACCGGGATTCCGCCCCGGCCTGACCTGAAACCCGAGTTTGACCGCCAAAATCGCGGTGACCTGATCGATATTGCGGCCCCACAGCAAGATATGGTCGAGCGAACTCGTCTCTGCGGAAGGTTCTGTCGCGCTTGCGGCAGATTGACCAAAGCCAAGGGGCCAAATCAGTGCGAACAACAGAATCGCGGATCGCATCGTGCGTTTCTCGATTGCACCTGCATGCGCTACGCCGGCCAATGGCAAAAATTGTCTGCGTCTCATCCCACGTCTCCCTGCATCGGTCTGTGCAGGTGCACATGCTGTCAGTGGCCCCGATAGCGCGCGCGCACAAAGAGCCGATGCCGAGCACACATGGATGATTTTCGGCACATGCACCGAAAATGCGTGTCGCGTAGAACGGAGAGGCGATGATGGACAGACCCTCATGCTATCCAGACCCTCCTGCTGCGCTGCTGTCGGGCGCGAACGCGAGCCATTTGCCGCTGCTCGATACGTTTACCTCGCCGGTCCCCGCTGGCGTGTTCGATTCACCGCTCGACCATCGCCATGTTCTTTGCCTTCACCTGGGAACTCCCATCCCGGTCTCTTACCGAGCAGGCAACTACGAACGGCAGGGCGTGCGGATTCATGGCCAGTTTTGCGTTGTGCCGGCGGGTGCGAGCACGCGCTGGATCGTGTCGCGTCCCGCACGATCGCTGTTGCTCCGGCTGAACCCTGCGGTCGTGCAGGAAGCCGTGGAAGCGATGGGTTTGGGCTCGCATGGAACGGAACTCGCTCCGTCGATTCACATACGCGACGCGCACATCGAGCATATCGGCTGGATGATGCAGGCTGAAGAACGTGACGCGTATCCGAGCGGACGGTTATTTGCGGACAGCCTCGCCGCCGCGCTCGCCATGCGTCTCATCGCGCTGCAATCGCGCCAATCCGTGTCGACTCCCAAGACCGCGCGCGCACTGCCAGCGTGGCGACTACGCCGCGTTATCGAATACATCGAGGCGCATCTGGATCGGGATCTCACACTGGCAGAACTCGCCGCGGTGGCGGGATTCAGCCTGTCGCACTTCAAGCAGCTATTTAAGCAAGCCGTGGGGATGCCGGTTCACCGTTTTGTTCTCGAACGGCGCGTTGAGCGTGCACGCATACGCTTGCTCGAAGGCGGACGAAGCATGACGGAGATCGCTCTGGAAGCTGGCTTTGCGCATCCCAGTCATATGGCGCGCTGCATGCGTCGCGTCGCGGGGTTGAGTCCTTCGGAACTGGCGCCGATATCGCGGCGAGACGCTTAGTCGGTCTGCAATTCCGCGACGAAATCGTAGATATCGCCGCGATACCACGACGTCGTGAACTCCACGACGCGGCCGTCGTCGAGAAAGCCGCGGCGCTCGATATGCAGTCCTGCGCTGCCGGTTGTGACATGCAGCAGTCGAGCCTGGCGCGCGCCTAACAGCACCGCACGCAAGCGCTGCAACGCGCGCACGGGTCGGCAGTTGTGATGTTCCAGTGCTTCGTAAAGCGAGTCGTGCACCTCGTGCGGATCGGGCAGCACGCTGGCCGGCACCACGCTGCGCTCGATCGCCAACGGCTCGTCTTCCGCATAACGCACGCGATGCAGCCGCGCCACCAGCACGCCGGGCGAGAGATTCAGCGCCATCGATTCTTCCGGCGTCACTTCGCCCACGCTGCGCTCGAAGAATTCGGAACGCGGATGCAGGCCGCGGGCGCGCAGGTCTTCAGTAAAACTGGTGAGCCGCGACATCGGCTTGATGATGCGTTCGGCCACAAAGGTGCCGGCGCCATGGCGCTGGGTGAGCAGGCCTTCCTCGACCAGGCCGGAAATGGCCTTGCGCACGGTCACGCGGGAAAGACCCAAAGCCTGCGATAAATCCCGTTCGCTCGGTAAGGTCTGGCCCGGCTCGATGTCGCGATGCTGGATCACATTACGGATAGCCCGGCGCAGCCGCAGGTAGGCCAGCGGCTGGTGGGTGGTCGTATCGCGGCTGAGACGCCGGTACTCGTCGGCCAGGGCATTTTGCATAAGGACGGCACAATACCAATGCCGAACCACTTACACAACAGGGAGTTGCGCCCAAGTCCCGCCCGCTTAGGAAAATTTTGCATACGATTGCACTGCACAAAGGACTGGTATTGCCTGGTATGTCATTGGTACGATCCACATTCCCCGGCGGCCGCACCCCCGTGGCCAGCCAGCATCAGTAAGAGGTGAGTTGTGACTGCACCTGCTCAACCGGTCGACAAGTTCGATCTGGTGATTTTCGGCGGCACTGGCGATCTGGCCGTGCGCAAATTGCTCCCTGCCCTGTTCCATCGCTTCGTTGACGGCCAGATCCAGGACTGCAGCCGCGTCATCGGTGTGGCCCGCGAGGCGCTGGACGACGACGGTTACCGCGCGCAGATCCGCTCCGCGCTCAACGGTGCCGCCCAATCCCAGCCCGCCAAGCTCGATGCCTTCCTTAAGCTGGTCGGTTATCGCCCGCTGGATGCGCGCAAGGACGACGGCTGGGACGATTTCGCCAAGCTGATCGCCGAACGGCCCGACAACGTGCGTGTGTTCTATCTCTCCACGTCGCCGGATTTGTTCGTCGACATCTGCCAGCGCCTGGGCCACTACGGGCTCAACAAGGGCGAGTCGCGCGTGGTGCTGGAAAAGCCGATCGGCCACGATCTGGCGAGCGCCAATCGCATCAACGACGACGTCGGCAGCGTGTTCGCGGAATCGCAGACCTTCCGCATCGATCACTATCTCGGCAAGGAAACCGTGCAGAACCTGCTGGCGCTGCGCTTTGGCAACGCCTTGTTCGAGCCGCTGTGGAATGCCGGGCATATCGATCACGTGCAGATCACCGTCGCCGAAACGTTGGGCGTCGGTCGCCGCGGTCCGTATTACGACCATGCCGGCGCGCTACGCGACATGGTGCAGAACCACATGTTGCAGCTGCTGTGTATGGTGGCCATGGAACCGCCTTCGTCGTTGTTGCCCGATGCGGTGCGCGACGAAAAGCTGAAAGTGCTGCGTGCGCTCAAGACCATCGATGACAGCAACGCATCGCAACTCACGGTGCGCGGCCAATATCGCGCCGGTGTGGCCGAAGGGCAGAGCGTGCCGGGCTATATCGAGGACTTGAACAGCGACAGCAAGACCAAGATCCAGAAATCGAACACCGAAACCTTCGTCGCGCTGAAAGCCGAGATCGGCAACTGGCGCTGGGCAGGCGTACCGTTCTATCTGCGCACCGGCAAGCGGCTGGCCGAGCGCGTGTCGGAAATCGTGGTGGCCTTCAAGCCTGTGCCGTATTCGATTTTCAGCTCCTCTGCAGGTCCGCTGGCGCAAAATCGCCTGGTATTGAGATTGCAGCCGGACGAAGGCGTCAAGTTATGGCTCACCATCAAGCACCCTGGGCCGGGCGGTTTGCGTTTGCGCCACGTGCCGCTGGATATGAGCTTCGCCGAGGCCTTTGGTGCACAACAATCGGATGCCTACGAGCGTCTGCTGCTCGATGTCGTGCGCGGCAATCCCACGCTGTTCATGCGTCGCGATGAAGTCGAAGCGGCATGGCACTGGGCCGATCCGATCCTGGCCGCCTGGGGCGCCAGCGGCGAGGCACCGCGTCCGTACACGGCCGGAACATGGGGCCCCAGCGCTGCGGTGGCCTTGATCGAGCGCGACGGGCGCACGTGGGACGAGGACAACGAATAGTGTCTGCACAACCAACCATTCATCCCTTCGAAGACAACAACGCGCTCGCGGCGTCGCTAGCCGCGCGCATCGCCGATGATCTGCGCGCGGCCATCGAAGCGCGCGGTGAGGCGTTGATGGCGGTATCGGGCGGCAGCACGCCCAAGCGTCTGTTCGAACGCCTCTCGCATGAAACATTGGATTAGTCGCGCGTTACCGTCACCTTGGTCGACGAACGTTGGGTGCCCGACACCGACGAGCGCTCCAACGCGCGCATGGTGGAAGCACTCCTGCTGCGCCACAACGCGGCAGATGCGGAATTCGTGCCGTTGTACGTTCAAACGGCTACGCCCGAAGCCGGCATCGGTGAAGTGCGCACGCGCGTGGCGGCGATGAAATGGCCGTTCGACGTCGTCGTGCTCGGCATGGGACCGGATGGCCATACCGCATCGTTTTTCCCCGGCGGCGATCGTCTCGACGAAGCGCTCGATACGGCCAACACCGCACAAGTGGTGCCGATGCGCGCGCCCGGCGCCGGCGAGCCACGCATCACGTTCACGCTGCCGGTGTTGTTGAAATCGCGCACGCTGTATCTGCATATCGAAGGAGCGGACAAACGCGTGGTGCTCGAACAAGCCGAGCAACTTGGCAGCGAGCTGCCGATCGCCAGCGTCCTGCGTCGCGCGACGCATTTGGACGTCTATTGGTGCCCGTGATGGAACATTTCCGCCTTCCGCTTCTTACGTTGGAAGCGCGAAGGATCTATTGATCGATTGCGCACGCTTTCGCGCAATCTGGAGTTGAAGATGAGTTTGCATCCCGTTGTTGCCGAAGTGACCGAGCGTGTGCGTGAGCGTAGCCGCGACACGCGCGCCGCTTATCTCGATCGTATCCACGGCGCCGCCATCGAAGGCACGCATCGCGCGCGCCTTTCCTGCGGCAACCTTGCGCATGGCTTCGCCGCCTGCGGTACGCAAGATAAAGCCGCGTTGCGCGAAGGCCACACGCCGAACATCGGCATGGTCACCGCTTACAACGACATGCTTTCGGCGCATCAGCCGTACGAACGCTATCCCGCGTTCATTCGCGACGTTGCGCGTGAGGCTGGATTCACCGCACAGGTGGCTGGCGGTGTGCCGGCGATGTGCGACGGTGTCACGCAAGGCCGCTCCGGCATGGAATTGTCGCTGTTTTCGCGTGACCTCATCGCCATGGCCACGGCCATAGCGTTGTCGCACGATATGTTCGACGGAGCGCTGTACTTGGGCATCTGCGACAAGATCGTGCCGGGCCTCCTGATCGGCGCGTTGAGTTTCGGTCATCTGCCGGGCGTATTCATTCCCAGTGGCCCGATGCCTAGCGGCATCAGCAACGAACAAAAATCGAAAGTGCGCCAGGCGTTCGCGGAAGGCAAAGCAAATCGCGCCGAACTGCTGGAAGCGGAAGCGGGCTCCTACCACGCGCCCGGCACCTGCACGTTCTACGGCACCGCCAATTCCAATCAGATGCTGATGGAGATCATGGGCCTGCATTTGCCCGGCGCCAGCTTCGTCGCACCCGACACGCCGTTGCGCGACGCCCTCACCGCCGAAGCAGTGCGCCGTTGCGCAGCGCTGGGTAAATCGGGTGAGAACCTGCCTATCGGCCTCATCGTCGACGAGCGCGCCATCATCAACGGTGTGATAGGTCTGCACGCCACGGGTGGTTCCACCAATCATCTGTTGCACCTGGTCGCGATTGCGCAAGCAGCCGGCATTGCATTGCGCTGGGAAGATTTCGACGCGCTGTCGTCGGTCATCCCGCTGCTGGCGCGCGTCTATCCGAACGGCTACGCGGACGTAAACCAATTCCACGAAGCGGGCGGCATGGCGTTCCTGATCGATCAACTATTGAGTGCGGGACTTTTGCATGGCGATGCGCTCACCGTCGCCGGCACCACGCTTTCCGGTTACGCAAAAAATCCCACGCTCGACGAATCGGGCGCATTGACCTGGACGCCGGTACTGAAGGAGAGCGGCAATCGCGGTGTGTTGCGCGGCGTGCATGAACCCTTCCGCGCCGACGGCGGCCTGCGCATGGTTCACGGCAATATCGGTCGTGCGGTGATCAAAGTGTCTTCCGTGCCCGATGATCGCCTGGTCATCGAAGCGCCGGCTGTGGTGTTCCATGATCAGGACGAAATCAAAGGCGCTTTCGACCGTGGCGAGCTCAATCGCGATTTCATTGCGGTGGTGCGTTTCCAGGGGCCGCGCGCTATCGGTATGCCGGAGCTGCACAAACTCACGCCGACGCTGGCGGTGCTGCAGGATCGCGGCCATCGCATCGCACTGGTCACCGACGGGCGCATGTCCGGCGCCAGCGGTCGCGTGCCGGCGGCGATCCACGTCACACCGGAAGCCGATGACGGCGGTCCCATTGCGAAGATCCGCGATGGCGACATCATCCGTCTCGATGTGGTGAAGGGCGAACTCGATGTTCTCGTCGATGCCGGAGAATTCGCCTCGCGCACGCCGGTCATCGAAGATCTGTCGCGCCATCAGTACGGCATGGGTCGCGAGTTGTTCGGCATGTTTCGTCGCAACGCCATGGCCGCCGATCTCGGCGCCGGCGTTTTGTGATCGCACCACCACGAGGAAGCTTGATGAACATCGAAGCAAAGCAACAACAGGTCGAAGCCACCATGCGCCTGGCGCCGGTGATTCCGGTGGTGATCATCGACGACGCCAAGCATGCTGTGTCGATGGCGCGCGCGCTGGTGGCCGGTGGAATCCCGGCGATCGAAGTGACCTTGCGCACGCCCGCGGCGCTCGATGCGATTCGCGCGATTGCAGCGGAAGTGGAAGGCGCCGTGGTCGGCGTCGGCACCGTGCTTACCGCCAAAGATCTGCATGCCGCCGAACAGGCCGGTGCACGCTTCGCCGTATCGCCCGGCGTATCGCCCAATTTGCTCGCGGCGGCGGATGACAGCGCGTTGCCGCTGCTGCCTGGCGTGGCGACCGCCAGCGAAGCGATGAACCTGCTCGAGCGCGGGTATCGCCATCTGAAATTTTTCCCCGCCATACCCGCGGGTGGCGCGAAATTGCTCGGCGCTTGGGCCAGCCCGTTGCCGCAGCTTCGCTTCTGCCCCACGGGCGGGATCGCGCTCACCACCGCACCGGAATTTCTTGCCCTGCCCAACGTGCTATGCGTGGGCGGCTCTTGGCTGACGCCGAGCGACAAACTGAAGAAGGGCGATTGGGCCGAGATCGAGCAACTGGCGCGCGAAGCAGTGCTGCTGAAGGGTGTCGTCGGTTCATAACGGCGCAATCGTTGTCCCGATGAACGCCGGGACTCGGCGTCTCACGCATTGCCTAGGCACTAGGCTCCGGCTTTCGCCGGGGCGACGGGATGCCACGCGCAGCAACGTACCCCACAAGTGCGTGACTTCTGGGCTGTGAAACCCATCTGCCGCCTGCCTAAGCTGGGCAGTCGGCGCGCTGCGCCTGTCTTCTGGGGAACGTCCATCCATGCGCAAACTTCCACTTGCTATCGCCCTTGCGGCCCTTCTGCTCGGCAACGCCGCCGCCGCCGACAAGAAAGACAAAACCCCTTCGGATGAAGCCAAGCCCGACGCGGCGCTGCTGCACCCGCAGGCGTCGGCGAGCGAAGGATCGGTGTCCGTCGAGGGCAAGCGCATCGCTTACAAGGCCGTTGCCGGCACCATCGTGCTGCACGGCAAGGACGAAAAGGAAAACGATCCGACCGTCAGCATGTTCTACGTCGCCTATTTCAAGAAGGGCGACGACGCATCCAAACGACCCATCACCTTCATCTACAATGGCGGCCCGGGTTCGGCCACGGTATGGCTGCATATGGGCGCGTTCGGTCCGCGCCGCGTGGTCACCAAAGACGACAGCCACACGCCTGCAGCGCCTTACCAGCTGGTCAACAACGATTACAGCTTGCTCGATGCGACCGATGTGGTCTTCATCGATGCGCCGGGCGCAGGCTTCAGTCGCCTGATTGCGAACGACCCCGATGCGTCCAAGCGCGAAGAACAGATGAAGGACCGCCGCAAGGACATCTACGGCGTGGACGGCGACGGCCACGCTTTCGCGCAATTCATCACGCAGTTCCTGTCGCGCTACGGCCGCTGGAATTCGCCGAAATATCTGTTCGGCGAAAGCTATGGCACGACCCGCTCGGCTGTCGTCGCCAACGATTTGGAAAACGAAAACAGCGTGGATCTCAATGGTGTGATCCTGCTTTCGCAGATCCTCAACTTCGACACCAGTATCGACGGCCCCGACCAAAACCCCGGCGTCGACCTGCCCTACGAGTTGGCGCTGCCCACCTACGCCGCCACCGCGTACTACCACCACAAGCTGCCGCAGCAACCGGGGGAACTGGAGCCGTTCCTGCAGGAAGTGGAACAGTTCGCGCTAGGCGACTACGCGCAGGCATTGATGGCCGGTTCGCGCCTCGATGACGTTCGCAAGCAAGCGACGGCGGAAAAGCTGCATCAGTACACCGGCCTGCCCGTGGCCTATCTGCTCAAGGCAAACCTGCGCGTCACCGGCGGCATGTTCGAGCATGAATTGCTGGGTGACACGGACGACACGACGGGACGTCTGGATACGCGCTTCTCCGGACCATCGCTCGACCCGTTGAGCAAGGAAGCCGGATACGATCCGCAGTCCTCCGCCATCAGCTCCGCTTACATCGCTGCGTTCAACGACTACGTGCGCAAGGACCTCAAATACGGCCAGGACCAGAACTATCGCGAGTACGCTTCCGATCTCAAGGAGTGGGATTTCAAGCACAACAACCACGACGGCGCCGTCAACGTGATGCCCGACCTGGCGATGGCGATGAAGACCAATCCCGATCTCAAGATTTTGCTCAACGGCGGCTACTACGACCTCGCCACCCCGTTCTACGCCGCCGATTACGAAATGCATCACATGCCCGTCCAACCCGCATTGATGAACAACATCAGTTATGCGTGGTACCCATCCGGCCACATGGTATACGCCCACGAAGCCTCGTTGAAGCTGTTGCACGACAACGTCGCCCGCTTCATCGAGCAGACAGACAATGTAAAGCGCTGAGCGCCACCAGCTCTTCCGTAGGGGAGGTTATGCTTGGCATACCTCCCCAGCAGTAGAACCCTATGCGTGCCCTGATCGACCGCTACATTGACGCGTACAATCGCATGGACGTCGACGCCATGATGGCGACCATGCACCGCGAAGTGATCTTCGAAAACTATGCAGCCGGCACGCTGAGCGTGCGTACCCTGGGCATCGAAGAACTCCGTCATCTCGCCGAAAGTTCACGGCACCTGTTCGCGGCACGTCGACAGACCATCACTGGCTACAGCGAGGCGGGCGACACCGCTCACGTGCAAGTCCTTTTCGAAGGCACCTTCGCGATCGACCTGCCCAACGGCGTGCGCGCCGGGCAACGTATCGCCATGAACGGTCGCAGCGCATTCCGCAAGCGCGATGGTTTGTTGATCCACGTCGCCGACCATAGCGATTGATTGCCGCGTAGCGCTCCTCGCCATCCAGGCCCGTCACACCTGCTGCAAATCAACCTTCGACGAGCTTGCCGCCCCATGAAGCCGGATCGACATCGGCAATGCTTTGGGAAAAGATCCACCTGTGCCCGGCAAGGTCTTCTACCGAGTACTGCCTTTCCCCGTAAGGATAATCCCTGGGCAGACTGAGAATTTTCGCCCCCCGCTGCGCGGCATGCTGGCGGTGCGCGTCCACATCTTGCACGCGCACCATGATGGCGTGGCACGATGGACATTCTGCTTGAACGACTGGGGCAAGAGCTCTCTGAGTCACGACAAGCGCACCGCCGTTCGGAATAGAAAGCTGTGCGCGATGGTTGCCAATGAGCAGTCTCTGCTTGAAACCGAACGTCGAGCAAAGCCATGAGACCGCCTCACTCACATCGTCATAGCCAAGTTCAGGAATAACGGCGGCCTCGGGCATTGAGCGATTCGAATCGAGGACGTTGCCATTCGCGAGCGAGTTCGGCGGTTCGTGAGTGCTGTTGAGTTCCCACGGTACTCCGAATCGATCGACAACGACGCCAAAACCTGGCGACCAAAACGTCTGGCGAAAGGGAAGGTGAACGTTTCCCTCAATAGCAAGCGCGTTGAAGATGCTCTCGGCGCGAGCCGGGCTATCCAGTGTCAACGTGACAAAGAATCCCTGCGGCCTCCCATAGTCCTGCGGAGGTACATCCGCACCCGTAAGCTCCACATCACCCAACGACAACGTGGCGTGCGCAATGCGATCGTGCCATGTCGAGTCGATCTGCGATGCCATCGGAGAATCGCCGTAGGTGAGCATGGTCGTCAGGTCTCCACCGAAAATGCGGTGATAGACCAAAAATGCAGCCTTACAATGACCGTCAAACGTTAGATGGGGACTGATGCGCATGGGGTTCCATTCCGTCTAACGCGTCAGCTAAGCGACGCCGATGATATGCGTTTGAGTGAATGACTAGACAGCCACTTCATATTCGCTTTGAACAAGACCGCTGGCGTAGTGGCGCGTTGCGATGTGCTTGAGGGCGATGTCGTGTGTTATCGCGCCAAAGAGCGGAATACCCGTGCCAATAAGCACGGGAACGCGCGTGACAACAAGGCGTTGAATAAGCCCGGCCTGAAGAAAACTCTGGATAGTGATTCCGCCATCCACATAGACATGTTGAATGCCGCGATGCGCAAGTTGAGACAGGATGTCCGCCGGCAATCCGGACAGGTGCTCCACGATAGCCCCAGCAGGAGCTGGTGCAAGCGGGCGGGAGCTGAGCACGAAAACAGGCTTTTCACCATAGGGCCACGTATCAAAGGCCAAGACCGTTTCGTACGTATGGCGGCCGATAACCAGGGCATCCACGGTGGCCATGAACTCAACATAGCCATGGGGTTCACCGCCACCCGGTGGAAGGAAATCAAGAGCGCCATCGGATCGAGCGATGAAGCCGTCGAGGCTCGTGCCTACAAAGACGGATGCTTTCATTGCACAGCCCTCAAGTTGTTATTGGCCACGTAAGTGAAACAGCGATCGATACGCGCCCGATTAAATGACGGGTTAACTTCACACCGGCCGTAGTTGTTCGGCAAGCGTGCGTGTTTTCTCGACTACAACATCACCCGTGTGCAACGTCGATTTACGCTCAATAAGCATCACATGACACTCTTGTTCTGCAACAGGATTGTGACGAACGCTTTTTGGAACGACAAACATCTCCCCTTCATGGAGCTCGACCGCGCGGCCCTCCATTTCGATGCGCAGATGTCCCTTGAGCACGAGAAACAGCTCATCCTCGTTCTCGTGACTGTGCCACGCGAGCGTGCCCTGAATCTTGGCGACCTTGATATACGCGTCATCGACCTCGGCGATAACGCGTGGCGACCAATATTCGGTCAGCGAAGCAGCTGTTTGATGGGGTGAGACGACATTTGACATGAATGCTCCTGCCAGAATAGATGACTCTTGAATCATGGTGATGGCTTTTGGGAGCCCAACACCTGAGCTAAATGGCGGCGAAGCCGTCCACTTGAACCAGTTAGTCAGGCCTCAGCAATTGCGGCAATGGAGACCTTGAGCCCAGGAATACGCGCAGGAAGCTTGGCACCCTGACGAGCCGGAGGATTGGTAGGGAACCATTTGAGCCATTCCTCACTCATACCAGCGAAGTCGTCTTCGTCCGCCAACACAACGGTGACGCTGACGATCTTGTCCATGGAGCTGCCCGCCTCCTCGAGGATGGCCTGTATGTTGACGAGGCACTGCCGAGTCTGCTCCTGAACAGTTGTGCCCTTGATTGCACCTGTGGCCGCATCACTTGGAGCTGTGCCTGAGACAAAACCAGGCCGGCAGCTTTGACTGCTTGACTATAAGTCGGCGGCGGCTTGGCCGCCTTTGGCGTGAACACGATTTGACGGGTCATTTTGCCCCCTTTAAGAAAGACTGTCTTATGAGGCCTAACACTTGAATTAAGCCGCGCCGCGAAGTGGCGTCGGCTTAATTCAAGTGTTAGGCCTGCATGGTGCATCCAGGCAGCCCGACTCGCAAGCAAAGTGCACGTTACCGCAAAGCAGTCCGGAGACTGGCTGCCAACTCAATTCGCTCCTCAATGGTGTAGGCCACTTTCTGCCCTGCATGCAGTCCGTCATTTGAGTAGCGAGGAAATACATGAAGATGGTAGTGCCACACATCTTGATTGCCGGCTGGCCCGTTGTGTTGGCGAGTGGAGATTCCTTCACACCCGAAGGCATTCCGCATAGCATGCGCTAGGCGGCGCGTGGCACGAAAGAACTCGCTGCCAAGGTTGTCCGGGATGTCCAACACGTTCTCATAGTGGCTCCGAGGTATCACCAAGCAGTTGCCTTTTATTCCAGCGTAGTGGTGAGTCGGAACCAAAGCGAACACGTTAACATCCACCAAGACAACGGCTGTTTCTGGAGCAGACGACGGAAGCGTCTCAGCAATACAGCAGAACGGACACTCGTATCCGGGTGGAGCATTCTTCATAAGGCCTAACTCTAATTCGACCCCAAAAATGGGGTGTTGCACGGAGTATGTGGTTAGCTGACGGATGGCTACAAGGGCTCGCTGACCAATCCAATTCTATGAATTGCGTACCTTCGCCAGGGTTGCAATTGACGAATGGCGACTTTGTTATCAGGCATTTTTGAAGATGTATAAGTTATGCAGGCGATTTGTCGGTGTAACGGCATACATCAGCGCCTGACATAGCTCACATCGCTCGTACCGTCCGGTTCCGGACGACGCAATAGTGCGTTGTACCAGCGACGTTGTTGGGCGAGGTCGCTGTCGATCAGCCATTGCGGTTTGTTGGCAACCAGTGCAGCGACAGGAACACCGTCTTCGTATAGCACGCGCGTACCGGCCAGGGCGGGCAGGCGGTCGCCCGCGAGTACGGTGCCGACCAGGTTGAGAGGATCGCTGCCACTGAGGCAGACGCGTTGCTGCTCCGGTGGGCGTTGTCGCACGCTACGCAATGGGCCGATGGCTTCGGGGAGTGCGAATTGCTCGCCGACTAGGCCTTCTACGAAGCGGCCGCCGCGTATTTCGCCGCGTGCTTCCAGGCGATGGTAGACGCGCAGCAATTCGCGCCAGGAAGGCAGCCAGGGTGCTTCGCGTTCCAGCAGTTTCCAGAAGACGACGCCGTAACGGCGCAACAGCGCGCGAGCGATGTGTTCGATAGTGTCGGCCTGCCCTTCGTTCGCGGCGTTTGTCGAGGGTAGTGGTGCGCGCACCAACGACCAGCGTCCCGCGTCTTCGATCTCGCTCAAGCTATGACGGCGCACGCGGCGGTGTTTGGATGACTCGCGTTTGGCGGCGGGGGTGAGCAGTGCGCGCAGGCCCGCAAAGCTGTCGGCAGTGACGCGGCCGGCAGAAACCAGTTCGCCGAGGGCGTCTTCCAGCTCGGTGCGTAGTAGTCGTGCGGCGTCGAGCAGTTCGTCGAAGAACAAGGCGCCTTGCGCAGTGAGTGTGTCGATAACGGCTTGCGCACGTGATGACAGCAGCGGTTCTTGGTCCTGGTTGCGATCGGCGACGGATGTCCAGAGATTCAATTGACGTCGCGGCAGCAGCACGATCGGCGTGGCGCGCACGGGGCCACTGCTGCCACCGCCGCTGCGCAGGCGGTTCCAGCCGATCCGGCCGGCACGGCACAGTTCGTCCAGCCAGCGGCTGGAATAGTCTTCGATGCGTGCGGCGAGCAGTTCGTTCTCCCACGCACCCGCTGCGGCTTCGAAACCTTCGAGCTGGCTGAGCACGGCGCCGAGTGCGTCGGGGCCGCTAAGGCGCGTACCTGGCGTAGTGTGTTGCCAATCGAGCAGGAAACGCATGAGGTCGCGTCGGCTTACCGGTTCGATTTCGCGACGCAGGCGACCGATGGTGTAGCGATGGATACGTGCCAGCAGGTGACGTTCGCACCATTCGATCTCGATGGCGTCGGGGGTGAAGCGGCCTTGCATCACGTAGCCTTCCGATTGCAGGCGGATGAGTGCGAGTTCGACGTCGGAGGCTTCTACGCTGAGCGATGCTGCTAGTGACGCTACGATGATGGGGCCAAGGCCGGCCAGTCGGCCGCGTACCAATTCGAGCAAAGCGTCTTCGCGTGCCCAGGTTTGGGCGGTGAATTCGGCTGGCGCAGCGATGGGTGGTTGTAGTGATGCGGCAGCGTGAATGGCTTGCCACAGAGGGAGTTTCTCGGCACAGATCCACACGGCACGTGAAGCAGGCTCCTCATCCTGCAAGTACGGGGAGGCAATAAAGCGGGTGGCGCGGTGTGAGTTTGCGAGTTTGTGCAGCCAGTCTGACCAGCCAGCGTTGGTATTGGCTTCGTCGATCGTGACGAAGCCCAGTACGTTGAGTGCTTCGTGCATCTCGTCCGCACTGCGCACATCGGGCCACGCTTCGCCACGCACAGCGGCGATCGCTTCGGGGTCGAGTTTCGCCAGGTCGTCGGTGTCTTCGATGCCGTTCCAGTGACGCGTCTGCACAGCGCGCGTGCGGCGCTCTTCCAGCGGTGCGTCGTCGAGGAAGGCATACGGTGCGGCGTTGAGTATTTCGCTGGCGAGTGGACTGGGCGCGGTGAGGTCGCGCGCGACGACCGTGATGGCACCCGATTCCAGGCCTTTGAGAATATTCAGGAGGCCATCCACGTCCATCGCTTCACGCAGGCAATCGTGCATGGTCTGGTTGACCAGTGGGTGGTCGGGAATCTGCCGTTCGCCGACGATGTTTTCCAGACATGCGACCTGATCGGGGAACACAGCGGCGAGCAGATCCTCGCTCTTCATGCGCTGCAGTTGCGCCGGCACTTTCTTGCCGCCGGCGTAGCGCGGCAAGGCCAGCGCAGTGACCGCATTCCAGCGCCAGCGCACGGGAAACAGCGGCGCATCGAGCAGCGCCTGCACCAATACATGTTCCGCGCTGCTGCTGTGCAGGTAACGCGACACTTCGTCCAGTGGGAAACTATGGCTGGTGGATAGCGATAGCACGATGGCGTTTTCGGTGGCGGCCGCTTGCAACTCAAAGTTGAACTGGCGGCAGAAGCGCTTGCGCAGCGCCAGGCCCCAGGCGCGGTTGATGCGGCTGCCCCACGGGGTGTGGATCACCAGCTGCGTACCGCCGGATTCGTCGAAGAAACGTTCGAACACGAGCGTGGATTGTGTGGGCATCACGCCGAGCGCGGCCTTGGCTTTGGCGAGGTATTCCACGATTTGCTGCGCGGCAGATTCGCTCAAGTTCAAGATCTCGCGCAGCCAGTCAAAAGCGCCCTGCACGCCGCCAGCATCAATGCGCGCAACGATTTCCTCGCGCAGACGCGAGACGCCCAGGGACAATTCGTTGCTGCGACCCGGCGCTTCGCCCAGCCAGAACGGAATGCTGGGTGGCGCACCATGCGCGTCTTCCACGCGCACGCGATCGCGCTCCACGCGCTGAATGCGATAGCTCGTATTGCCGAGTTGAAAAATATCGCCGGCCATGCTTTCGATGGCGAAATCTTCGTTCACTGTACCGACAATAGTGGCTTGCGGCTCCAGTACCACGAGGTAGTCGGCGGTGTCCGGAATGGTGCCGCCAGAAGTGACGGCCGTAAGTCGTGCACCACGCCGTGCGCGCAGCTCGTGATGCACGGCGTCGCGATGCACGTAGGCAGCGCGTGCGCCGCGGCGCGTGGTGAAGCCGTCAGCCAACATGCGCACGATGGCATCGAATTGTTCGCGCGGCAGCGTGCGGTAGGGATACGCACGACGCATCAGTGCGAACAGTGCATCTTCGTCCCATTCCGCGCAGGCCACTTCGGCCACGATCTGCTGGGCCAAAACATCGAGTGGTTGCGGTGGTTGCACTAATGTGTCGAGTTCGCCGCGGCGTACGCAGTCGAGCAGTGCGGCGCATTCGATCAAGTCGTCGCGGCTGGTGGGAAAGAGCCGCGCTTTCGGCGTGCCGCTTACGGCATGGCCGGAGCGGCCGGCGCGTTGCAGGAACGCGGCGATGGAACGCGGCGATGCAAGCTGGCAGACCAGATCCACGTCGCCGATATCGATACCCAATTCCAGCGATGCCGTGGCTATGAGCACCTTCAGATCGCCGCGCTTCAGGCGTTGCTCGGCGTCTAGCCGTTGTTCCTTTGCGAGGCTGCCGTGATGCGCGGCGACGGTTTCATGGCCGAGTCGTTCGGACATGTGCCGCGCCACGCGTTCGGCCATGCGTCGCGTGTTGACGAACACCAGCGTGGTGCGATGTTCCTGCACCAGCTGCGCGAGGCGGTTGTAGACCAGCTCCCAAGTGTCGTTGGACATCACCGCTTCCAGCGGCACCGGCGGCACTTCGATGGCGAGATCGCGAGTGCGGGTGTGGCCCACGTCGATGATGGTGTAGCCCTGCTCCCTGGCTTTAGCCCTCTCCCCTTCGGGGAGAGGGCTGGGTGAGGGGCTGAGGCTTGCGAAGAGGTCTGCTGTTGTGGGTTGCGCCTTGGAGGAGGTTTCTCGCGAGGTTGGCCCCTCACCCCGGCCCTCTCCTCGCTCCCCAAAGTCGAGCACATCCATGTGTTTTCTCCGCGTGCCCTGAAGGGGAGAGGGAGCCAAACCGGTGCCCTGCCCCACCAGAAATGTCGCGACATCTTCGATCGGTTTCTGCGTAGCCGAAAGACCAATACGCAGCAACGGTCGCTGACAAAGTGCTTCGAGGCGTTCCAGTGTGAGCGACAGATGCGCGCCGCGTTTGCTAGCGGCGACGGCGTGGATTTCGTCGACGATCACGCTGCGCACGCTTTTGAGCATCTCGCGTCCGGACAGCGAACCCATCAGCACGTAAAGCGATTCGGGTGTGGTCACCAGGATATGCGGCGGAGCTTTGCGCATCAGGTTGCGCGCGGCTTGCGGCGTGTCGCCGGTGCGCACGGCGGTGCGGATCGGTGCGTCGGGCAGGCCGAGTTTTTGCAGCTCCGCGCGAATGCCTTCCAGCGGTGCTTCGAGATTGATGTGGATGTCGTTCGACAGCGCTTTCAGCGGCGATACGTACACCACGCGCGTTTCGTCTGGCAGCGTGCCGCCACGCGCGACGGCTTCTTGCACCAAGGCATCGATGGCGGCGAGGAACGCGGTGAGCGTTTTGCCCGAACCGGTGGGTGCGGCGACCAGTGTGTGTTGTCCCGCGCGGATCGCCGGCCACGCAGCGGACTGCGCGGCGGTGGGCGCGGGAAACGTGGCGTCGAACCACGCGGAAACGGCGGGATGGAAATCGTGCAGAGGCATCGTCGATGGCCCGCGTGGGTGCGGGAGCGGTTCGTCGATCATACATAGGGCCCGGTTGCAGCGCGGTAAAGGCCTGCCCTGGCTACCGGCGTTCCGCGGCGCTGGCTTTGGGCATCTTCTAGGGCGGCTGTCTCGGTGGATGAGACTCCTGACACCCGTCGTCCCGGCGAAGGCCGGGACCCAGCGTCTTAAATGTGAGGCGAAGGCACTGGGTCCCGGCCTTCGCCGGGACGACGGGTTGAAAGATGACGGTTGTATGCAGCTATTCGAGGCTTTTTATGCGGCGAGCGATGCACCTGGCCATTGAACGCCGGTCAGCTGTTCAGAAACCCGCCATAACCGTTCCGCGACCGTGCGGTCGCGCGCTTCCTTGCCGATCTTCGCCTCGCCCACGGGCCCTTTCATCTCGAACGCGTTTTGCGGTCCGTAGTAGCCCGCTTTCTTGGCATCGGGCGACGTAGCGGCGTACAGGGTCGGCAACGCGCCATCGGCGGCGGATTGGGAAAGAAGCACTCTGAGCGGACCGCCGAATTGCTGAGATGGCGTGGCGCGCCCCAGGCTTGGGCCGCTGGTTTGCAGCGCTGTCCGCGCGTAGCCAGGATGACAGGCGTCGCTGAGCAAACCCCAACCGTTGGCATCGCTACGGCGTTGCAATTCTAATCCGAACATCAGCAGCGCCAACTTCGATTGCGCGTAAGCGCGCCACGGCTGGTAGCGGCGTTCCCATTGCAGGTCGTCGAAGTGAATGGCGGCCAGCATGCGGTGCGCGCCGCTGCTTACGTTCACCACGCGCGGTTGTTTGCCTGCGCGCAAAACGGGTAGCAAGTAATGCGTCAGCGCGAAGTGGCCGAGGTAGTTGGTGCCGAACTGCAGCTCAAAGCCATCGCGCGTGGCGAAGCGCGTGGGCGGCACCATCACGCCGGCGTTGTTGATGAGCAGATCCAGCGCACCGTGTTCGCGCGAGAACTGTTCGGCGAAGGCCGATACCGAAGCCAAATTCGCCAGATCGAGATGGGCATAGCGAACGGTGGCGCGTGGATGTTGCGCGTGGATGCGCTTCAGCGCGGCCTCGCCTTTGGCATCATCGCGACCCGTCAACACCACATTCGCACCAGCGCCCGCGAGGGCGAGCGCAGCCTCGAGGCCGATGCCGCTGGTGGCGCCGGTGATCACCACAAGGCGGCCTTGCTGCGGCGGGATATCGCGGACAGTCCAGGGTGTGCTCACGACTGTTCCCTCACCACGGAAATGTTGGGTAGCGCACCGGCGTCGTCCGCGTCGGTGGACAGGCTGACCGCGTGCCAGCGTTCCGCATCGGCTCGGCGTGCCGCATCCACAAGGTTGAAGAAATGCACGGCGTCGCTGCCTAGCAGCAGATGTTCCGGCGGCGCATCGTGACGCGCCACTTGCAGGATCACCTGCGCCACCTTGTCGGGATCGCCGACTTCGTGGCCGATGTATTCGGCAAATGCTTTGGCGAGCGCGCCGACCGATGCTTCGTAATCGGGTAGCAACGTCGGCACTGCGCCGCGCGCGATCACGCCCCAGTCCGTGCGCATGCCACCCGGTTCGACTGCTGTGACCTTGATGCCCAACGGTGCGACTTCCTTGGCCAGCACTTCGGTGAAGCCGCCTACGGCCCATTTCGCGGACTGATACGCGCTTAGGCCTGGCGTGCCCATGCGACCACCGACGGACGACACCTGGATGATGTGCCCAGAACGCTGCTTGCGCATCACCGGCAATGCGGCGCGGGTGACGTTCACCACGCCGTAAAAGTTGGTATCGATCTGCGCACGGAAATCTTCGTCCGTGGTTTGCTCGAAGGGCGACGCATGGCCGTAGCCGGCATTGTTGACCAGCACGTCGAGACGGCCAAACGCCGACACGGCGACGTCGACAGCTGCCCTCGCCGCTGCGGCATCGGTGACATCGAGCGAAACGGGACGGATGCGATCGCCATAGCGAGCCACCAGATCCGACAACTTGGACGGATCGCGCGCGGTGGCGACCAGCGAATCGCCCGCGGCAAGCACGGCTTCGGCAAGGTGGCGGCCCAGGCCGCGGGCACTGCCGGTGATCAACCAGATCTTAGACATGAGAGTTACTCCAGGTTTGTGAGGTTTAATTGAGCGAGTACATGCTCATCAAAAAGACAAAATAAAGGGGTCAATGCTTTGTAATGGCGGCCCAGAACGCCTCGAAGCCTGCGTTCTTGTAGCGCTCCGCCATCGCCGGTTCGCGGGTGATGAAGTCCATGGTCGTCTCGGCCAGCGAACCCATAATGGCTCCGACGAAGGCTGGCGGTTGGTCCTTCAAAGCCCCGCCGGCGAGGCTTTCGTGCATCAGCGTATTAATCTGGGCAAAGCCCAGCATGCCGGCTTCCTTGCTCTGTGCGCTGATCCGGTCGGAGACGCCCAATTGGCTCATGGCTTTTCGCTTGAGCGGGTAGGCGACCCCCCAATCGACGTATTTTTCCCATATGTGGCGGGCCTTTACGGCGATCCGTTCGGCGGCCGGGTAGGTATTCATCATGGTGCCGCGCAGGTCGGCCTTGAGGTCCAGGTAAAGCTCATTGAGCAGCGCATCCTTGTTCTCGAAATACGTGAACAGCGTGCCTTCGGCCACCCCTGCCCGCTTGGCGATCCGTGCCGTCGGCGCACTCACGCCCTGCTCGGCCACCACTTCCGTGGCGGCTTCGAGGATGGCGTTGCGTTTGTCCTCGCTGCGGGGGCGGGCCATGCGGACCTATTCCAATGAATGAGTGCTTGCTCAATTATTGGGCTGCCGCCGCTGGTTTGCAAGAGGTATGGAATCAACGCCACGACGACCTCGCCAGAGGGGCGGGCCAGACTTAGATGCTGGACGACGAAGTAGGGCGCGCGTGCGCCGCTGTTCGGCAATCTCGCCGAACGGCATCAATGGGAATGCATGCGCGAGCGCCGCACGGACGGGTGAACAGTTTGGCGGAAGCCGTCAGGGCGTGGTGCGAGCCGGGTGACACGTTGCCGCCCGCCAATGCGGACAGCAACGTGCATCCGATCTGGCGGACGGCGCGATGCTCAGGCTCGTTTGAACAACCGCACGATAAACAAAAGGATAACCGCACCGATCGTGGCGGTGATGATGGATCCAATCCAGCCGGCACCCAGGCTGATGCCGAGTACGCCGGACAGCCAGCCGCCAATAAAAGCGCCGACGATGCCGACGATGATGTCGACCAGCAGTCCGAACCCGCCACCTTTAACCAGTTTGCCGGCGAGCCAGCCCGCAATAGCGCCGATGATTAGCCAAGCGATGATGTCGTGAGTTGCCATGGACGTTACTCCGAGGTGGTACGAATGAATGGGGTGCCGTCCCACCGCCGATAGCCAGGGGCGAAAAGCGCACAGGACATCGACCGACTCCCCACGGGCCGTCACAAGCCGGCCGGTGGCCTGCGCGCGACGGAACTCTAGTGCTGCCAGCCACGAATGGCCTTCAGACGATTCCTACCCTAGTCACCCTTTCGCAGAGTACGCGATGACTGTGGGCATATTTGCACGAAATGGAACCGGTGGCGCTTCGCTGGCAGCACATCAAGCGGTTCGTTGACCGAAGTAGCGTGCCGGCGAATGGCCGAAGCAACGTTTGAACATCGCGATGAATGCGCTCGTGCTTGCATAACCCAGCTCGTCGGCGACCGCGGCAACGGGCGTACCCTCGGCCAGCTGTTCAAGGCCACGGCTAAGCCTTGCCTGTTGCCGCCACTGCGCAAAGCTCAACGCCGTTTCGGCGCGGAACAACCGGCTGAGGCTGCGCGTGGACAGTCCTGCCCAGGCGGCCCACTCGTCCAGGCTGCGGTTATCGTGGGGCTTTTCGAGCACGGCATGGGCAATGCGTAGGAGTCGTCGATCGATCGGCATCGGCAAGTGCAAAGGTTCGTGGGCAGCGTCGCGCATTTCGTCCAGCAGCACAGCCATCACTCGCTGCTGCTGCTCGTCTAACGTGGCATTCCAGGTCCAGGAGCTGGCGCGATGAACCAGTTCGCGCATCAACGAACTCACGCCAATGACGCAGGGGTGTTCGGGTAAGCAGTGACTGATGTCCGGCGTCAGGAACACGCCCCAGCCACTCATCACGCCGCTGATGGTGACGGTATGCATTTCTCCCGGGGGCATCCAGCCCGCGCGGTGCGGCGGCAACAGCCATGAGCCGCGCGCCGTGTGCACATGCACCAGACCGCTTTCGACGCACCAGAACTGGCCGCGCACGTGGCTGTGCCATTCGTATTTGTGGGTTTCCTGGCTGTACTCGCTGGTCGCCTCGCCTTCGTTCCAATACGCGACAACGGGAGGGCCGTCGGCGCGCTCGATGAAGTCGTAGAACGCTTGCTTGGATTGCTGCATGGCCGGTTCTCGACACTTTTTGACCAAATAACGTTATCAGCTTATTGCCGTGTTTGCCTAAGCTTTCCGTTACCTGGTCCTTGCACCGGGTTTCCATGCCGCTGCCGCCGCTCGCGGTTTCCACCCAGCATGTTCAGCGAAGGGCCGTGTCCGACCGCATTCGTCGTGCTCGCGCTGTTATCGATTGTCACAACCGGACCGCTTCGCCCGTCCATTTGAGGCGAGCTCGTTCGTCTAACTAAAGAACAAAGAAGCTCATCCAGAGCCCCTCCGCGACTGATTCAAAGGATTACACCATGTCCCCGATCCAGTTGATCTCCGTCAAATCCGACCTATCCAAATCCCCGCTGGAAACCTTCGTTGCCTGTGCCCACCAGATGCTCGACCCAGCCACCCCCGAGGCCGTACGCCGTGCCATGGAGCCCCGACTGCTGGCGCAATTGCCGGCGTTGCGGGCGCTGGGCATCTTCGAGCTGTTCGAATTGCGCGATCCGGCCATGCGTAGCTGGCTGGGCGACGAGCTGGTTCAGCTCACCGCGGGCGGCCGGCAATAATACATTTCTGACCATTTGCTGAAACAATAGGTGCGACAAATATATTTGCCTTGACAAATATTTCGGGAGCAATAGAATACCGCTCCCATGAACACCGGCCCGCTCATCATCCCTACCAGCCAGGAGAGTCTTGGCGTGTTGCTCGGCCTTGTTCGCGCCGAGCTCGTGCGCTCTCTGGAGGCGGAAATCGCCACCAAGGGCCTCGATTTGCGCTTTACTCAGTTCCTGATCCTCAAGCGATTGGCGCTGCTGGGCCCCATGTCGGCTACCGAGCTAGCCCGTGCCGTCGAACTGGACGGCGGGGCCATGACACGGCAGCTCGATCAATTGGAAGGGAAGGGTTACCTGCGTCGTCGTCCGCATGAGCAAGACCGTCGCGCCTTACGCATCGAACTCACCGACGCCGGCAATACGTTGTGGCAGGAACTTACGGGATGTAACGAACGTGTTCTACAAGCAGCACAACGTTCGTTGAGCGAAACCGAAAGCAGACGTCTGCATGACTACCTGGGGCGTGTTTTACACGCGCTTCGCGACAAGAACTGATCCACTCTTAACTTCGAGACTAGAAAGCCATGCGTCTGCATATTCTTGCGGCTGCTGTCGGATTGACATTCGCGCTTGCTGGTTGCGTCAGCAGCGGCGGTATTCATCCGGACGGCACGTCGATCGATCCGTCGTCGCTCAAGGCTGAACGCAGCCTGGCGAACGTGCAGGTGTCCGATGCGGCGTGGCCGAAGGACGATTGGTGGACCGGGCTGGGCGATCCCCAGCTCAACGCACTGATCGCCGAAGCGCTGCACAATAACCCGAGCCTTGCCGTTGCCGATGCGCGTGCCCGCGCAGCGCAAGCCCAGGCTGGGTCCGCCGACGCGGCGCGTCAACCGACCGTAGGTGTGGGTGGCAGTGTGGCGGAAGCATTTATCCCCACCTCTGTCCCGGCACTCGGGACCGGACACATGGCTGCGGCCAAATATGTGTATGGCGACTTCAAGTGGGATCTGGACCTGTGGGGCGGTCAGCGCGCTGCCTGGGAAGCTGCATTGGGCCAACTCCGTGCGTCAGAGGTCGATGCACAGGCCGCACGTATCGAGCTATCGACCAATGTTGCGCGCGCTTATGTGCAACTGGGCTACGCCTACGTGCAACAAGATGTGGCGACGGCCGAACTGAAGCGTGCCGGCGAAGCGCGCGATCTGACGCGTCAGCGCGTCGCCGCCGGTATCGATAATCAAATACAGCTTAAGCAAAGCGATTCGGAAGTTGCCAGCGCACAAGGGCAGAAAGTGCAGGCCGATCGCGCCATCGACGCTGCGCGTTCGGCCATGTCGGTATTGCTCGGCAAGGGCCCCGATCGCGGTTTGGATATCGGCCGGCCGCAATTGCTGACGCCGACTGCGTTGACCGTGCCGGCCAATGTGCCGGTGGAGTTGATCGGTCATCGTGCCGATCTGGTTGCAGCACGCTGGCGTGTCGAAGCGGCAAGCAAGGACATCAAGTCCGCCAAGACCGAGTTCCTGTCGAACGTGAATCTCGGCGCGATGGTCGGCCTGGTCGGCTTGGGCGGCGGCAATCTCTTTACGCTGCAGAACCGCTTCTACGAAGTGGCGCCGGCGATCAGCCTGCCGATCTTCGATGGCGGTCGCCGCCGCGCGAACCTCAGCGGAAAAGATGCGCAGTACGACGTGGCCGTCGCGCAGTACAACCAGACGCTGGTGTCGGCGGTCAACGAAATATCCGACGACTACGATGCATTGAATTCCGTGAAACAGCAGATCGACGCGCAACAACGTGCGGTCGATGCGGCCAGCGATGCATGGAAACTCTCCGAGCAGCGTTACAAGTCGGGCATCGGCAGTTATCTGGAAGCGCTCAGCGTGCGCCAGGAATTACTTGCGGCCGAGCAGCGCATGGACACTCTGCATGCACAGCAGACCGATCTCAACGTGCAATTGATCCAGGCACTCGGCGGCGGCTTCCGTCCGCAGGCCGATGCCGAACTTTCCTCCAATAATTCTGATCGTTCCTGAGGCAGCCCCATGTCCAGCCCGAATCCCAATACCGCCGACAGCTCGGTTGTGCAGGCGCCTCCGGCCAACAACCGGCGCGGCTTCCTGCTGCGCTTGCTCGCCGTTGTTATCGTTCTCGCCATCATCGCGTGGACGGCGTGGTATTTCCTTGAAGGCCGCTGGTACGAAAGTACTGACGACGCCTACGTCAACGGTAATATTGTGCAGATAACGCCGCGCATCGCCGGTACCGTTATCAGCATCGGTGCTGATGACGGCGACCTCGTGAAGCAGGGCGATGTGATGGTGAAGCTCGACCGGTCGGATGCCGACGTCGGCCTGCAGAGCGCTGCCGCCAATCTTGCCAACACCGTGCGTAAAGTGCGCGGCCTGTACAGCACCGTGACCGGTGCGCAAGCGCAGGTCGCGGTGGAGAAGGTGGCGTTGCAAAAGGCGCAAGCCGACTACAACCGCCGCCGCGATCTGGCCAAGACCGGCGCGATCTCTTCGGAAGAGTTGTCCCATGCCCTGGATGCATTGACTGCAGCGCAAAGCGCATTGACCACCTCCGAGCAGCAACTGCAGACGAACAAGGTGCTGGTGGACGACACCATCGTTGCCTCGCACCCCGACGTGAAAGCGGCCGCCGCGCAATATCGCGCCGCTTATCTTGACGATGTGCGCACCACGATGATCGCTCCGGTCACCGGCTACGTTGCCAAGCGC
>JAATFF010000138.1 GCA_015655335.1 Lysobacterales bacterium
CCAGGAAGAAAAATCGGATTTCGCCACAGGCCGGATGATGAAGGGATCGCTCATGCAAGTTCCTCAACTGTATTGATAACGATGGGCGCGCGGCGCATGCTGTTCAGCTGCATACTGAGGTTACTGATTCATGGCGGTTACCGCGTTGGACATGGTGCTCAAGGAGCTTGAGCAGGATCGTTCGTTGCACAAGCCGGATCAACTGCGCCGACGCATCGAAGCGCTCGATCGCCTTGAAGCATGCCTTTTTCGCACACCGAATCAGGGAGGCGATACAGAATCGGCATTGTATCGTCGAGCCCAGGTGCTAATTGCCGATCTGGAAGCCGTCAATCGGAATCTCTTTCAGTCGATTCGTCACAAAATTCGAGAAGGTGGCGGCGATGGCGGTCTATACGAATGGGCAACCCTTTCGAGCGAAGAAGGACGCCCCCTGGATCAATTGAACGGTGTGGGTTACGACTATCTCGATGTACTGGTGAGCGACATCTTGCAGTTCGACGATCCCGGCGAAGAGGTGGCTCCACTGGCGCCGGAAATGGTGTTCTACCAACCCACGCCAGCTCGCCATATTTTTGATCTGATTCGTCGTGCTGCGTTCGGCGAACACGATGTGCTTATCGATCTTGGTTCCGGGCTCGGACATGTTTCACTGTTGACCGCCATTTGCACGCCCGCCCGTTGCATCGGCATCGAATTGGAGGCGGCTTATGTCGCCGGCGCCAGGCATAGCGCACAGGCATTGAATGTAACCAACGCAACGTTCGTTCAGCAGGATGTGCGGTCCGCCGACTTCTCCACCGGAACGGTGTTCTATCTGTACACTCCTTTCACCGGCACGATCTTGCGCGATGTGCTGGACATGCTGAAACGGGAAGCGGCAAGTCGCGAGATACGTCTGTGCACACTCGGTCCGTGCACGCCTATCGTCGGGAAGGAGTCGTGGCTGACGGCTATCGATAGCCGGGATATCGATCAGGTCGCGATCTTTCGCAGTCTTTAGCGGATTATCTACGCGCAGGCGTACGGCGAAGACATCGTTGCTATAAAGCATGGCCGAAAAAACGCCGCAGCATCCGGGGATGCCGCGGCGCCGAGTAGTTAGGGCGATGGGTCAGAGTCGCGGTCCGCCGCGACGTATGCCACCGAAAATCAGCGACAGCACAAACAGCACGATAAATACGATAAAGAGAATCTTGGCGATGCTGGCCGCGCCAGCAGCAATGCCGCCAAAACCGAATACGGCGGCGATAATGGCGATAACAAAAAATACGGCAGCCCAATAAAGCATGTCAGTCTCCTTTAGGGAGCAAGCGCGGGCTTGCTTGAATTGATGCCGATGTCATACGGGCGGCATAGTGGTCGGCGAGGGTAGACAGTGTTAGTGCTTGGCGTGGCCCGTCTTTTGGCGACTCATGTTCAAGTCTTCTTCGAACTTACGCACTTGGCGCTCGGCCTCATCGCGTGCGATGCCATAGCGCTCCTGCACTCTGCCGGCCAGCTTTTCGGCGCTTCCTTCGGCGACTTTCATGTCGTCATCGGTCAGCTTGCCCCACTGCTTTTTGATTTGCCCGCTGATCTGTTTCCACTGACCGCCGATCGTGTCCTGGTTCATGACAGATACCTCGTGTTGGTAGATTGATTCAATTCAACAAGCGCCATGTTGCGCATCTGGCACTGGCGATTCGAACAACCTAGCCGTGAACAATATGTTCGTATCAACTTGAACGATTCATTCACGTGAACACACGGCATCTGCGTTGTTAGCGTGGTGTGCAGGTCAGGTTGGCATCTCCGTGTCGTCGTCTTCGGACGAGGGGCCAGGGATGAATTCAAGCAGGTCGCCAGGTTGGCAATCCAAATAAGTACAGATGCGCTCCAGCGTACCGAAACGGATACCCCGCACCTTGCCGGATTTCAGCAGCGAGAGATTTTGTTCGGTGATGCCGACGTAAGCGGCGAGTTCGCGCGATTTGATCTTGCGCCGCGCGAGCATGATGTCGAGATTGACGATGATCGGCATGGCAATCAAACAATCAGTTGATTGTCTTCGGACAGCTGCCTGGCTTCGCCCATGATCCATGCGATCACGAAGAACAAGGTGCTGATGAGGATCATCCATATGTCCGACCCATCCATGTCGATCGAAACGGCTGTGACGTGATTCAGGCCGATAAGGCGTGCGGCAAGCAGCTCGATGGCCGGTAGCAGACAACCTACGATCGTGCCGGCTAGCAACGTAAAAGCGAATGCACGTAGATGCCGTATAGCTGGCGTGCTGAAAAACTCTCCGCGTTCGAACAAACGCATCAGCAGCACGAGCCGATAGAGGCCGTAAAGGAAGATCAGCGAAACCAGCACGCCATAGATCAGGGCCAAGGTGGGGTAGTTGACCAAATCGGCAGGTACCTCGATCTGCAAGGAACCCCAGGTCGTGACATGGTGCCCGTCACCGCGCCAGGCCAGAAGGCCGTTGGCAAGGACGATGGCGGCCATCGTGGCGATCAGCGCATAACGCAGCCAGCGCGCCTTGCGGCTGGTTTTATCACGAACATTATTCATCGTAAAGTATATAAAGTTTATTGTAAAACAATAAACTTTTCTCCTAAAGTGGCGTCCTTGCCACGATGTCGGAGAAGCGTATGGTTTGCAAGATGTCCTCGATCACCGCGGCCTTGGCGCTGGCCATGACGCCGTTGGTGTCGGTCCGTGCTGCGGCAACCTCGGCCCCGCAGCCCGAACTCATTTTCGCTGCCATGAAGGCAGCCACCGGCGGCACCCATTGGGATGCCGTGGCCGAGCTCGATCAGCAAAGCGACATCGAGCAGGGCGGCCAAAAAGGGCATTGCGTGCAATACCAGGACTTGCTCGAAGGCCGCAGCATGTCCTCCTGCACGCTAGGAGGCGTGCAGGATGGACAAGGCTACGACGGCATCATCAGTTGGTTCATGGATGAAAAATCGATGGTATCGGCGCGCGAATCCATACAGGCGAAGCGCGAGGCCGTCACCGATGCGTACATCGCGCGCAATGGTTGGTTTCGCTCCGCATCCGCGGATCCCGCCACCATGCATTTCGTCGGCGAGCGACACGAAGTAGGGCGCAACTTCGACGTCGTCCATGTCGTTCCCAAGGGAGGCATGGCGTTCGATGCCTGGATCGATACGCATAGCCATCTGTTGAATCGCGTCGCAGAGGACACGGACGATGGCGAAACGCAGACGACCTGGTACACCGATTATCGCTCTGTCGACGGCGTTCTTGTCCCTTATGCCCAGCGTGTGGGTAACGGCGATGCGCAATACGACATGACGTCACATGCGCAACAGATCGTCGCGCGCGCAATACCGGACGATGCCCGTTTCGCGATGCCTTCCTCGACGGTACGCGATGCGCATATCGATGGTGGCGCATCGTCGGCCACCGTGCCTTTCGTACCTTACGGCGGCTTGATCATGGTCGAGGTCTCGATCGACGGCGCCAAGCCGTTGCCGTTCATTCTGGATACCGGCGGTTTGAATTTGCTGACGCCGGATGCCGCCCATAAGCTCGGTGTCGCCGGTGAAGGTAATCAGGCGGTGCGAGGTGTTGGCGAAGCCACACAATCGATGCAGATCGCGCAGATAAAAAGTTATCGCGTCGGCGATGTAACCATGGACGATCAGCGATTTATGATCGTGGACCTGCCGCGACTTTTGACGGATCGCGGCGAGCACGAACCGATTGCCGGCCTCATCGGTTACGAGTTATTGCGTCGGTTCGCCACGCGCATCGATTACGACAAAAGCGTGCTGACTTTCACGCCTGAGGCGTTGTTTCACGGTGCTCCCCGTGCGACGTCGATACCGATCGTGTTCAACGATCGCACGCCGCAGGTAGAGGCTCGCGTGAATGATGTGCCCGGCACATTCAGTCTCGATACGGGCGATGCCGGCAATCTGACCGTGTTCGCACCCTTTGCGAAGGCGCATGCCATTGAGCCGCGCGGCAAAACGTACGCGTCGCAGGCTCGCGGCGCAGGCGGCGCGATCGGCATGATCGAGGCTGCTGTCGATACATTCTCGATCGGGTCTTTCACGCTTACGCATCCGACGACGTCGTTTGCGGCCCCTACGAAGGGAGGATTCGCATCGAACTTGCTTGCCGGCAACATCGGCTATGGCGTTTTGTCTCGCTTCATCGTTACTTTCGATTACGAACGCCGGCAGCTGTATCTGCAGCCAGGGGACCATTTCGCCGTGGCGTTGCCGCGCGGAAGGACCGGCGTCGGTCTGGATCGGCTGAGTCACGATGCGTTTTATGTGGCGACGCTCGTGCCGCATTCGCCCGGGGACGAAGCGGGATTACATGTCGGTGATCTTGTGACCGCGATTGACCAGGTTCCGGTGGCACGAATGGGATTGGACGACGTCCGTCGCCTGATGCAGCAATCGGCCGGCACGCGCATGCAAATGAGCATCATGCGAAACAGCGCCGCAAGCTTACGCACGCTTACGTTGCGGGATCTGTAGCGTTAATTGCGATGTCGCGATTCGGCGATTGACCATCGTCACCGTCCAGGCCCGCACCAGCCCAAACGCGCTCCGCTTTTCAGTGCGTGCTGGTGCGGGCTTCTGCGTAGTCGTCAATGATGCGTGGTGCTGTGTTTGCTCAACCCGCGCTCGAAGTCGCGAACCTGCTTTTCGGCTTCGGCATGCGCCATGCCGTAGCGTTGTTCCAGTTTGCCGGTCAGGTATTCCGCGCTTCCTTCGGAGACCTTCAGGTCGTCATCGGTCAGTTTTCCCCAATGCTGTTTGATATTTCCGGAAAGTTGTTTCCATTGGCCCCGTATCATGTCCTGATTCATGTCAGTACCTCTTTCGGATCGATCGTACGTATCGGCGGGATCGTGCCGCATCGAGCGAAACACCCGGTGCGGTTATCGATTCAATCACGATGGGCGTAAATCATTCGTGCGCAGTTTGTGTGTCACACTTATCAACATTCATATTGTTGAAGGCACGCACGAGCGCGCCACCGCGGGGCTGAGCGGCAGTTGTGTGATGCTCGTGTTGGATTGGTATTAGCGCGTCGTGCGATACGGCGCTAGTGCGCGACAGTTTGTGCCGACGGCGATGATTCGCCGGGCAGATCGCCGATCATGCGCGTGGCGAGCCCATCGTAGTTGTAATCGAAGTGGTGATCGCCCGGCATTTCATAGACCTTGACCCACTTGGGTAGCTTCGGGTCATCGCACACGGTGTCATCGCCATCATCGTGTCCGTAATAACAAATCACGGGTGGCTTGTTTTGCAGCGCGTCGATGGGCGGCAACGCAGGATAGTGCGGTACCGGATTCACCCACTGCATGAACTGCTTGAGATGCGTCTTGAGCCAGTTCTCGCTCACCATGATGTAACCCTCCAACTCCACCTCGAAATTCACGTCTTGGCTGGGGGAGAGCAGCACCATTTGCGTCATGCGTGCGCGATTGGCTGGGCTGAGTTTATTGACGATCGTCGGCAACACATCGGCGCCGAACGAGAAACCGATCAACCACACTTTTTGCCGGTGCCATTGCGCGGAGTACTTGTCGATCAGCGCATCCAGATCCCGCGCCGATTCTTCAGGCGAGCGATTGCGCCAGTAATAGTCCAGGCAGCTGACGCCGAGTACCGGAACGCCGCGCCCGACAAGCCGAGCACCAAGCTCCTTGTCCAGATCGCGCCAGCCGCCGTCGCCGGAATAAAAAATGGCCATGACATCGTCGTGACCGACAGGTGCTTGCACGCTGGGCATCAGCTTGACGGTGGCGTCTTCCAGGCTGGGCCGCGGAAGCGGTTTCCAGATAATCAGTGCAGCGACAATTGCCGCGCAAACAATCACAGCCATCACACGAAATTTCATCGACGCACGACTCCGGTAAGGCCGCCCGAAATCAGGCTGGCGACATTGGTCAGCACCACTGGCAAGGCAATCCCGCCCGGTACGGCCATGTAACGCGGCTCCCACTCGGGATCGAACTTATCTTTGTAGCGGTGCAGGCCTTGGAAATTATAGAAGCGTTCGCCACGTCCAAAGATCAGCGCGCCAAACCTGTTCCACAGCGGTGCCTGGCGCCGGCTCTGCAAGCCCGACAGCGGCGCCATGCCAAGGTTGAACCAACGGTAGCCCTCGCCCTTGGCCCACAGCATCAGTTCCACGAACAAGTAATCCATCAGACCTGCCGGGCCGTCCGGTAGCTGGCGCATCAGGTCCACGGAAGCTTCTTCCATGCTTTCGGTCAGGAACAGGTTGGCGAATGCGATGGGTTTTTCGTCCTGCCACACCACCGCCATGGGCGTGCGTGAAAGGTAGCGTTCGTCGAAGGCACCGAGTGAAAAACCTTTCTCGCGCACGCGCTTGTCGCGCAACCATGCATCGGACACCGGCTTCAATTGCGGCAAGAGTGCCGGTACGTCTGCGGTCGGCACGATCTCCAGACGAAGTCCGTCGCGGTTCAATTTGTTGATCGTGCCGCGCAACGTTTTTTTCGATTTGCCGTCGAGATTGAAATGCTCCAGCTGCACGCGGGCTTCTTCGCCGACTTTCAGCAGGCTCATGCCCACTTCCAGATAGAGATCGAGGTCGGTGGGATTAACCTGATAGAACACAGGCCAACCGCCGCCACGTTCGCAGCGCTCGCGAAAGGTCCACACCAATTCTTGCCGAGCGCGATCGTCGCGTCCGACCGGATCGCCCATCGCTACCCAGCTGCGTCCTTCGATGCCGTACATGATGAAAGCCTTGTCATCGGGATCGAACAGCAGGCTCTTGTCGCCCATCAAGGCGAGATGGGCCTGTGCGGACGAAAAATGCTTGATTAGCGGAAGCGCGCGCTCCAGTTCCGCTTCATCCGGCAACGTAGGGCGTGGTCGTGCGGAACGGATCAACGTAGTCAATGCGAACAACAACGCCACGCCGGTGGCGCCGACCAAGGCGCGCAGCGAGCGCGGTGCGTTGCCGTGGTAGAAACTGAATTGCCACCAAAGATCGCGACTGTAATCCACGTGCTGATAGCTGAAGAACACCAGCCACACCGTGCAACCCAGCACCGTCGCGCATGCCAGAAACCAACCGAACGAAAACGTCATCTCGAACATCGATGCGCGCCGATAGAACAACCGGTGCGCCGGCGCCAGCGCTACGGCGAGCAAAATCAGCAAGCCTGCTTCTTCGTAGTCGATGCCCTTGAGCAACTGCGCCACCGCACCGGCAATCAGCAATACCAGCGTCAGCCAATAGGCGGCATCGAGTCGGCGTTGCAGTCCGCGCGCAAGGATCAGCAACGACATGCCGATCACGCTGCTGAGGAAATGCGATACCTCCAACACCGGCAGCGGCAGCAGATCGCTGAGCAATTCCATGCGGCCCGGCAACGCGGCCGTTGCGCCGGAAAACAGCAGCACTGCGCCGGACACCAGCGTAAGTCCGGCGAAGAACGGCGGCAGCAGACCGTTGAACCATGGTGAGAGCAGCGCCGCCTGGCGCAATCCGCGTGCTTCGCGCACGACGACGACGACCGTGGCTGCGCATAACGGCAACAAATAATAGACGCCGCGATAAGCGGCCAGCGCGCCAAGAATCGGTGCCGATAGCGCGTGGTTGCCCGTCGCGCCGAAGCCAGCCAGCATCACCGCTTCGAACACGCCCAGGCCGCCCGGTACATGGCTGATCAATCCGGCGATCTGCGCCAGCGCGAAAATCGCCAGGAACGAGCCGAAATGCAGCACCATCGCATCGGGCATCAGTGCATACAACACGGCGGCAGCCAAGCCCCAATCCAATGCGCCGACAAAAATTTGCCGTAGGCCGATGGTGATGGGCGGCAGACGCACATCCCAACGCCATAACTTGATGGGGCGGCGGAACAACACACCGCCAAGCAGCCACAACAACGGAATTCCGCAAAGCACCACACCCAGCAGCCATCGCGCGGGTGCCAGCGGCAGCCCCGGCGGTATCGGCACCAGCAGCAGCGTGACGCCGGTGATGGCAAATAGGCCCAACCAGAAGCTGATCGTGCAGAACAACACGATCTTGGCCACTTCCACCGTCGTCAGGCCGGCTTGAATATAGAAGCGGTAACGAATCGAACCCGACACCAGCATCGCCATGCCCAGCGTGTTGCTGAAGGCGTAACTGATGAAAGAGATCAGCGCCACGCGTCGTCGCGGCAGTTTGCGGCCGATCGCGCTCAGCGCGAACAAGTCGTACAAAGGCATTACGGCATAGCCGAGCGCAGTGAGCACGATGGCCTGGCCGATGCGCCCTCGGCGCAGGCGATGCATGTACTCGCCAACCTGGTGATAGCTCACTTCGCCGGCAAGGCGATAAAGCGCCCACAAAGCCAGGCACAGCATCAGCACCGATAAAGCCGGACCGCCGAATCGACGCAACCAGACTGGGCCTGGGCGGCTCAGTGCATCTTCCTGGCTAAGGATTTCGGCCCCGCCTTGTTGCTCCACGCTGTGATTGCCTCTCGATTCCCCGGGACCGCGATGGTGCCATACCGGGCATTGCAGGTAATAACTTGCGCAGCCACACGCGGCTTATTCGCAAGCGACATATCCCATAACAAAAGGGCGCCCCGTCGGGGCGCCCCGGTATACACCGTGTCGGGCAGACTTAGCTCTTCTTCACTTCGAAGGGCTTGCTGGCCACTTGCTTGCCGTCGAGCGAGATATCCACCTTGTATTTGCCTTCCGGCCACAGGTTCGGGTTCACCACACGGAACGTGGTGGTGGCCGGACCGTCGGCTGAGATCGACTGGCTGACGCTATTGACCATCTGGCCGTTACCTTCGAGGTAGCTCCACTTTGCATTGAGCGTGGCGCCGGTCGTCGCGCCCATGGTGTCGACGCTTACATAAAGGGTCTTCTGGTTCGGCGCGAACGAGGTGACTTCCTTACGCACTTTGTGGTCCGGCGTGACGGTGTCGCCC
>JAATFF010000166.1 GCA_015655335.1 Lysobacterales bacterium
AAGCACCAGCGTCGGCAGCGTGCTCAGCGGTGACAGCGTCACCGTGGCCGCGGGTAACAACCTCACCGCCACGAATGCGCAGATCGTGGCCACCAACGACGTCATCCTGGCCGCCGGCAACAACCTCACGCTCAACGCAGGCCAAAACACCTACGACATCCGCCAGAACAACAGCAGCAGCCACACCGGCCTGATGAACAACGGTGGCCTGAGCGTGCTGATCGGCAATCGCAGCACCGATGACGGTTACCGCGAACACGACGTGAGCTACACCGGCAGCACGGTCGGCAGCTTGAACGGCAGCGTGACGATGAGTGCAGGCAACGATGTGCACATCACCGGCAGCGACGTGCTGAGCCAAGCCGGCACCGCCATCGTGGGCAAGAACGTCACCATCGATGCGGCGGTGGGCACCAGCGATATCCGCGACACACACAAAGTGAGTCAGGGCGGCATCAATGTAGGCATTGGCGGCGCGGCCGCGCAAGCGGCCAACGCGGCGTACTACAGCGTGCAACGCGGCAGCCAGGTCCAAGACAGCCGCCTCTCCGCGCTCTATACCGCGCAGGCCGCCTACCAAGGCAACGATGCGCTCACCAACGCCAAAGGCGGCATCAGCCAGAACGGTACCGACGGCGGCATCAACCTGCAGATCGGCATCGGTGGCAGCAGCGCCAGCAGCACCACGAGCACGCATGATGAAACGGCTTACAGCAGCCGCATTAGCAGCGCAGGCAACGTCACCATCGCGGCGACGGGTGGCGACCTCAACATCATCGGCAGCCAAGTGGCCGGCCAAGACGTCGCACTCGCTGCGGCCAACAACATCAACCTGCTGAGTCAAGCCGAGAACCACACGCTCCAAAGCAACAACCACAACGTCAGTGCCGGTGTCGGCCTGCAGATCGGCACCGATGGCTTCGGCATCTATGCGCAGGCGGCGGTGGGCAAGGGCAACGCTCACGGTAACGGTGTGACGCACACCGACAGCACCGTCGACGCCAACGGTACACTCACCCTTATCAGCGGTAACGACACCACCATCAAAGGTGCGCAGCTCACAGGCCATCAAGTCATCGCCGCCATCGGCAACAACCTCTTGATCCAGAGCGAACAAGACACCGACGACTACGCCAGCAAACAGATGCAGGCCGCAGGCAAAGTAGTGATCGGCTACAGCTCCGGCGGCAGCCTCAGCTACAACCAGAGCAAGACCAACAGCCACTACCAGAGTGTCACCAACGTCAGCGGCATCCAAGCCGGTGACGGTGGCTTCGACATCACCGTCGGTGGCAACACGCACCTGATTGGCGGCGTGATCGCCAGCAGTGCTGACCCAAGCAAAAATCTGCTTGATATGGGAAGTCTCACTTACGAAAGCATCCACAACGAAGCCAACTACAACGCCAGCAGCATCGGCGTCAGCGCCAGCTACAGCAATGGACCGGGTGAGTTTGGTCCGGGTGGCTTCAATGGTGCACCCAACTTAGGCGTACCGCAAAAAGGTAACAGCATCAGCGATACGAACTCGGGCATTGCGCAAGGCACGATCATCCAACGCGATGGCAACGCCGATCTGAGTGGTTTGGATCGCAATCCCATGATCGGCAACCAAGCGCTCGCTCCGATCTTCGATGCACAGAAAGTCCAGGAGAGCATGGAGATGGGGCAGGTTGCCGGACAAGTAGGTATGCGCGCGGCAGGCGATCTTGCCGGACAGATGGGCTGGGCGGAAGGCAGCACGGAGCGAACGATTCTACATGGCGTAGTGGGTGCTGGCATCGCAGCATTGGGCGGCGGCAACGTCGCTCAAGGTGCATTGGGCGCAGCAGCCAATCAGTTGGTGATCCAGCAGATGGCGGATTACCTGGAAAGTCAGGGTTACACGAAGGGCACGCCGGAGTTTGCGACGATGCTTAAGCTCGCCAGTACGGCGGTGGGTGCCGCGGCGGGCGGTGCAACTGGTGCAGCAACAGCGCTGGATGGGACGACGTACAACTACTTGAACCACTTGCAACGGGATCAAGAAGCCCAAGAGCTTGCCGCGTGCAAAGATCAGAAATGCACCGACGACACCACCGCCAAATGGGACAAGATAAGCGCCGATCAAAACGTGGACATGGCCCAATGGGCCATCGCTCAGGGAACATTGCCACCCTCGTTGGTGGATCAATTGCGCGACACCGATCCATCGAGTGCGGCGTACGTAACACTGCTCAATCAGGCCGTGACGATCGTTGGCGGTTCGACTTATTTGACGAATCGAGAGTTGATCAACCAGACGGATGGATTGCCTGGCGTGGCGGGCATACCGGGGTTGTCGCTGGAATCGCGCAACGCCATCGAACAGGCATTGCTTGGTCCGATGTTTGGATTGCCGGGCAATGCGACGGAGTACTACGGTGGATCGCCCGAGCAGGTGGCGGCGGCCAATGAGGCGGGTGCGCTGGCGTTGAATATGGCAGGGGCTACGCAGTTGGAGCCGCTGAAGGGGGAAAGCGGAGCATTGCCGGTATCGGAGCCGTGGACTAATCCTGCTATCGATGCGGGAGTTCAGTGGGGGCAGGGTATCCAGAATCAGGGTATGCCGTGGGAGAACTACCTGGCCAGTCAGTTGCCTGCTGGGTCGCAGTTGCCGGCGAATTTTAAGACCTTCGACTTTTATGATTTCTCTACTCAAACCGCCATCAGTGCGAAGACGTTGGATACGATGACGATGGCTCGACTGGGAGGGACGACTCAGATTTATTCCACTCTGGCGGGGTATATCGATTCCGCAGCTCGTTTTACGGAATATCAGTTGAGTGGTAGAGAGCTCAATTCGTCCATGATCACTACACGTGAGTTACAAGTGGCTGTGCCAGCACAAACGACCCCACAACAATGGGAACAGATTAACCAGGCGATCCAGTACGGCCAGAGTCAAGGCGTCAAGGTCGTTATAACTTCGGTGCAATAGTGACGAGTGAATTGCTACAGGTGCAATGGGCACGGGTACATTGGAACAAAGAGTTCATGTGCGTGGCAGCCTGTTCAGGGCGTGGAATGGTTCAACTCGATCCAGATAGCGCGCAGCATCTGCTTCCTTTGGATGTCACTGATGAAGCACTGGGGCTCGCCGTACAGGATGCCTTGGCACACAGCCGTCTTCTCACAATGGAGGAAATTGCCGTATTTTTTGATTTGGCGTACAGCAAGGCGAAATATGACGCTTGGGTGGCTGATCTGATGGCGCGTTACCAGTACAAAACGCGCCGTGCGCTGTTCAAGCAAATGCTTTCGTGTGGTGTGCAGCAACAAAGCGGCACCATCACGTTCGCGCCATCGCGCAAAGATCGGCTTGAGGCATGGGGTCGTACAAAGAGCGACATTGCTGCAGGCATGGTGGATGAGGTGATTCCAGATACAGAAACGGCAGCAGAAATTGGCGCTGCACTTCGTCGCACCATGAATCGTTGTGAATGAATCCGAGCCAGGAGTATTTGTATCTAAAACAAAGTGGATACAGCTACGATCCGGCAAGTGGTTTAATGCTGCGATAACGATGCCAGGTTGACTTATTTTTCAGCAAACAGCGCGACTGTGAGCAACGATCTCACCGCGCAAACGGCGTACATGAATGCCAACAACGCGCTGACGCTGGCCGCCGGCAACAACGTCAACCTCACCGACGCGCAAGACCTGCACACCGAAGAACACGACACCGAAACCAAGAGCTTCAGCTTCTTCAGCACCAGCAGCAAACGCTTCGGCTCGGTCGATCCGGAATGGCGCAGCAACAGCAGCAGTGTGCAGATCAACCAAAGCACCAGCGTCGGCAGTGTGCTCAGCGGCGACAGCGTCACCGTGGCGGCCGGCAACAACCTCACCGCCACCAATGCACAAATCGTAGCAACGAACGATGTGGTGCTCGCCGCCGGCAACAACCTCACCCTCAATGCCGGCCAAAACACCTACGACATGCGCCAGAACAACAGCACCAGCCACATCGGCCTGATGAACAACGGGGGCCTGAGCGTGCTGATCGGCAATCGCAGCACCGATGACGGTTACAGCGAACACGACGTGAGCTACAGCGGCAGCACGATCGGCAGCTTGAACGGCAGCGGCTCAGTGCGGCCATCTGTTGCACGGCCAGGAACAGAGCGTATGGGCCGATGCCGGCTATACCGGCGCGAACAAGCGTGACGGCCTGGCCGACCGTCCGCTCAGGTGGCACATCGGGGCCAAGCGGGGCACGCTGAAAGCCATGCCCGAAGGAGCACTCAAAGAAGCCACACGCTACGTGGAGTACCTGAAGGCGGCGGTACGCGCGAAGGTGGAGCATCCGTTCCGGGTGATCAAACGGCAGTTCGGTTATACGAAGGTGCGCTATCGGGGCTTGGCGAAGAACACCGGGCACGTGTTGACGCTGTTTGCGTTGTCGAACCTGTGGATGGCACGTGGGCGCCTGTTGGCGAGGGCATGAAGCCGTCACCTCCCGTGGGGTGGCCGCGTCATCTTTGTGTCGCCCCCGCGTTCACGCCCTACGGTTGAGTCACTGGGCGCGGATTATCGCGTCCTCACTCCGCTGCCGCAATAACGGGTAACCGTGTTGTCTGTTTACCCGCGAGATTGAGGGCGACGTTGTGTCGCCCTCAAGATTGTGTCACTTCATGAACTCGTAGTAATCGACGCCTAGATCCTGAAAGCTCGGCTCGTACGTGTTGCCGGTGCGAGCAATGACGAACTGGTCGCGCGGCGGGCAGTTCAGCTCGGTGTGCTTGCCGTCGTGGAGCGCTTCGTATTGCTGCTGGGAGAGATCGGTCGAGGCGGCGAGCGCATCGCGGAAACCGATCTTGCTGGCGGCGTCGCGCCATTCCGGTACCACGCGCAACGGTATGGCTTCGGCGGCATCGCCGCTGCCGTAGCCGATGGCGACGAGTTGCGCATTCGACCAATCGACGCCTTGTTCCAGCGCCTGCTCGAAACCTGCTGCGAGCCACGCGGGCAGCGCGGCGGTGTAGAGGTTGCCCAGCTCCATCGCCCAATCGGTGCCCAGTTTGACGCGTGTGGACAGCAGCGTTTGGAACGCCGGACTCTTGCGCACGATGCCGGCGAGCTTGGTGGTGAGTGGATGCGGTTCCTGCGCCGCATCGGCGTTGCTGCCACGGCGGATGAATTCGCCGAACAGATCCGGTTCGTTGCGGCACTCGTCGATCACGCCTTCCGCCGCGACGCCGGCTTGTTCGCACAGCGCCTGGAATTCGGCATTCGGTTGCGGCGCACGCGCCAAGGCACGTGCGTAAATGAAGGCCAGCGCCTGCAGCGGCATCATGTGATACGGGCGATGGAAGAACATGCCGTTCACCGAGGCGAGGAAATCGCTGCCGGAAACGCCGAGGCGATCGAGCATTGCGTCGAACGCTTGTCCCGTTTCGTCGAGATACGCGAACGTGGAGTACTTGCCGCTGAAGATCGGGAAGTCGTGCAGGCGCTTACCGCGCTCGGCGTATTCCTGATCGAAATGGCGTGCGAAGGGTTTGCGGAAATCCGGGCCGCGGTAGTCGGATGCACTGCCGGCGTGCGCCAGATCCACCTCGAACAGCTTCGGATCGGCTTCCACCAGCATGGCGACGGCGCCAGCGCCTTGGGTCTGCTCACCGCTGGAGCCGCGTTCGTATTCGGCGATATCGCTGCATACCACGATGGCCTGACGGCCCTGGCCGTCGAAGGCCACGTAGCGCAACGCGCTCTTCAGCGCGTACACGCCGCCGAGGCACGCGTGTTTGAACTCGGGTACTTCGAGTTGGCGCGAGAGACGCGGCAATCCCAGTCGTTCCAGCTCGCGGTCGACCATGCCGCGCACGATCACGGCGCCGGCGGAGTTGTCTTTGCTGCTCTCGGTGCCGAGCGCAAGCTGGCCGATCTGGCGCGGGTCGAGGTTGTAATGGCGGATCAGCCGCAAAACGGCGGTGGCGGCCATGGTGTAGACGTCTTCGTACGGTGCCGGGCGGCGGAAGCTACGGCCGACGACCGCTTGAACCTTGTCCCAGGAGTTTCCGGTCCACTCGCACCAGTCGCGCAAAGGTACGCGGGGCTGGGGTACATACAGGCTCATGCCGCTTACGCCAGGGTTGCGCCGCTGTGCTGCCGTCTCGTTCGCTGTCTTCAAAACAAGTCTTCCTCGGTCAATTCGGGGCCTATGCCGACGCGATATTCGCTCACGTACTAAGCGCAGGGGATTGCCGCCTGCATCGCAACGGGGCGTGGTACGTGCGTGGGGTTGCACAGTACATGGACGAGGCGGACTCGTCATTATCGCGCAGATTCCAGCCCAGTTCCCGGACCGGGGCAAGACTTACCCCATGCGGTCCGTTTTTGCTGCCAAAACGAGGGGTTGTCCGAGGCGATCGGAAGCGCTGCTAGGGATTTTGATCAATCGGTGAGCTGCGCAAACAGCACGCTATGCCCGGGCATGTTCAATCGATGACCATCGATCGAGCCCTGCAATAGGCCATGGCTGTCGAGTCGGCGTGCGGTGTCGAGGTTGGGCAATGCCAGGTCGAGATCGATCGCGTGCTTGCCGAGATTGAACACAGCCAGCACCTTATCGGCGCCATGGCTGCGGACGAAGGCAAGCGCGGGCTCGGGTGTATCGAGGAATCGAATATCGCCCCAGCGCAGCGCCGGTTGTTCGGCGCGCCACTGCATGAAACGGCGAAAGCCCTGCAGCACGGAATCCGGATCGGCTTCCTGAAGTGCGACCGCCAAGGCTTTGTGTTTCTCGTCAATTGGCAGCCACGGATCGGTTTGGCTGAAACCGGCGAAAGCGCCGCCGTTCCACGGCATCGGCGTGCGGCATCCGTCGCGCCCTTTGAAATTCGGCCAGAACGCGATGCCGTACGGATCGCGCATCGATTCGAACGGCACCTCCGCTTCGGTCAGTCCGAGTTCTTCGCCCTGGTACACGCACACCGAACCGCGCAGCGAGCACAGCATCGCCGTCAGCAGGTTCGCCAGGCGCGGCGATGCGTTGCCATTGCCCCAACGGGTGAGCACGCGCTCCACATCGTGATTGGAAATGGCCCAGCATGGCCAACCGTCGTGCATCTGCGCTTCGAGCTGTTCCACCGTGTTGCGGATGTACGCGGCGCTGAAATCGCTGCTGAGCAATTCGAAGCTGTAGCCCATGTGCAGGCGATGGTCACGCGTGTACTCGGCCATCGTGGCGAGCGAATCTTCCGAAGAAATTTCGCCCAGTGTCACGGCGGTCGGGTAGCGATCGAGCAAATGGCGTAATTCGCCGAGAAAATCGAGATTTTCCGGCTGCGTGTTGTTGTAAAGGTGGTACTGGAAAGCATACGGATTGTCGGGGCTGAAACCGCGGCCCACGCGTTTTTCTTTTGGCTTGGGCGGGTTGTCGCGCAGCTGTCGATCGTGAAAGCAGAAATTGATGGCATCCAGACGCAAACCGTCCACACCCTTATCCAACCAGAAGCGCACGTTATCGAGCACGGCGGCACGCACATCCGGATGGTGGAAGTTGAGATCCGGCTGCGAGGAAAGAAAATTGTGCAGGTAATACTGGCCGCGACGCGGCTCCCATTTCCAGGCTGATCCGCCAAAGATCGACAACCAGTTGTTCGGCGCGCTGCCGTCGGGTTTGGCATCGGCCCAGACATACCAATCGGCTTTGGGATTGTCCTGACTTTCGCGACTGACCTTGAACCACGCGTGTTGATCGGAGGTGTGGCTGAGCACCTGGTCGATCATCACCTTTAGCCCCAAGCTGTGTGCCTTGGCGAGCAGCCGATCGAAGTCGTCGAGGGTGCCGAAGAGGGGATCCACGTCGCGGTAGTCCGCGATGTCGTAGCCGAAATCGGCCATCGGCGAGCGGAAGAACGGTGCAATCCAGATCGCATCCACGCCCAAGCTCGCCACGTAATCCAGGCGCTGGATGATGCCCGGCAGATCGCCCACCCCATCGCCGTTGGTGTCGAGAAAACTGCGTGGATAGATCTGGTAGATGACGGCGCCGCGCCACCAGGATGCATCGATCATTTAAAACCCCACTGTAAGCGCATAGCTTCCATAGCCAATGCGACGAGCGGTGTGCAGCTTAGCCTCTGGCCTGTGCCGCCTCGCAGGGGTTTGCATACGTATTCATTCGTGCTGCGGTTGCGTCAAATGAATGAAGCGATGAATGCGCGGTGTCGCAGCTGGCGCCATCGTCCTACGTCGAAAAATGCGATAATTACGCGTTTTACGGCTTGTTTTTCTGATGCGCGGCGATGTCCCGTCGATAGCATGTTGCAGTGCGATGCATGCATCAGGGGGGCTGTTATGAATACGTATGCAAGATGTGGCCTGCTTTGAAAAACGCGCCCTAACATCCGCTCACGCCGCCGGCTTCACCGTCTGCGTGCGAGTTGCCAGATCTCGTCGAACGACGGATCAGTGGCGACCAGCGATCAAGAACGAGGCGACTACAAAATAATTTTGGGGGAGGGGAACACGTGATACTCAAGCGCAATTTGCTGGTGATGGCATTGGCTTCGACCGGCTTGTGTATGGCTTTCGGTGTGCAGGCGCAGACGACGGCCGGCACGCAGGCGAGCACGACACAGCAAGGCACTTCGACCAGTTCCAATACGACCAGTTCCAGTACATCGACTCCCAGCACGTCGACGAACAATGTCGATCAGACGGGCAGTCAGAAGAACGAAAAGCAGCTGGCCAAGAGCCTGTCTGCGATTACCGTGACCGGCTACAACGCGACGGTGGAGAAATCCATCGACTATCAGCGTTACGCGGACACCATCCAGAACGTGATCACGTCCGATGACATCGGCGGTTTGCCGGACCAGTCGATCGCCGATTCGCTGACTCGTCTTCCCGGCGTGTCGGCCGAACGCATCGCCGGTCAGGCCTCGCAGATCAATATTCGCGGTCTCTCCGGCAACTTCATCCAGACGACGTTGGATGGTCGCGAGCAGCCCTCGACCAGCGGCAGCAACTACATCCAGTTCGATCAGTATCCCTCTGAGCTGATCAACATGGCGACGGTCTACAAGTCCTCGCAGGCTTCGTTGATCGAAGGCGGCGTGGCCGGCACCATCGCGATGGAGACGGCCAATCCGCTGGAAAACACCAAAGACACGTCGCTCAATATCGATATGCGCGGCAGCTACGACGGCACGGCGCACGATGTGCCGGGCGCCAATGCGATGGGTTATCGCCTGAGCGCCGCGTACCAGGGCAAGTTCCTTGACAACACGCTAGGCGTTGGCATCGGCTTTGCGGATATGTATCAGCCGCACGTGGCCGAGCAGTTCGTGGGCGAGGCGTCCGACGGTGGGCTGTACCAGTTGAATCAAAACTCCGCGCAGAAAGCCTATCTGCCGGAAGGTGTCCAGGTGCAGCAGAACGGTGGTGAAGAGCGTCGTCGCGGCTACCTGGGCACAGTGGTGTGGCGTCCTACCGACGAACTGCAGTTCACGGCGGACAGTTTCTTCTCCAAGTTCAACAACTCGTCGTTCGGTTACGGCTTCCGCTCGCAGAACTTCTACGGCAA
>JAATFF010000020.1 GCA_015655335.1 Lysobacterales bacterium
TACGATCCTTACTACTACCCGCATCCGCCGAAGTCGCTGCCGTCCAACGGCCGCGTGATCGCCTATTCGCTGGAGCGCCTGAGCCAGGTTGGTCCGAACGATGTGGTAGTGCTTTCGGTGGGCTCGAAGGATGGCGTCGACAATGGCATGACCTTCTCGCTGTGGCAGCCGGGCGAGCAGGTACCTGACGATGTGGCGCACGACAGCTGGAGCCGTTACAACCACAAATTCGTCACCTTGCCGGACGAATACGTCGGGCACGTGATGATCTTCCGCACGTTCGATCGCGTGAGCTACGGCGTGGTGATGGATGGCCTCAAGCCCGCCAGAATCGGCGCACGCTTGAAGATGCCGGAATAAATTTCCGCGTCATCGACCCACAGCACGGCGCGGTGATCCCGCGCCGTTGTTGTTTCCGGGCCTCGCGTAGACTCGCCGCATGAACGAGCGCGCCGAACTACGCCATTGGCTGATCCTCCTGCGCACGCCAGGACTCGGACCAGGTGGTTTGCGCGAACGGCTTGCCGACGCTGGGCACGACATCGGCGAGGTACTTGCCCGCTTGCGACGTCACGCATCGTCGCTTGGTGCAGAAGCACAAGGGTGGCTGGAACAGCCCGATGAGGCCAGGCTCGCCGCTGATCTGGCGTGGCTGGCCGAACCGGGACATCGATTGCTGCGCTGTACCGAGGCCGATTTTCCGCCGCAGCTGGAAACCATCCCGCAGCCACCGGTGGCTCTGTTTGTCAGTGGCGATGCCAGTCTTCTGCTGCATCCTCAGGTCGCGATCGTCGGTGCGCGTAGCGCCAGCATCGCCGGGAAGACCAACGCGCGCACCTTCGCTCGCAACCTCGCCTTAGCCGGTTTCGTAGTCACCAGCGGCTTGGCCGATGGCATCGATGGCGCGGCACACGAGGCCACCCTGGACGCAGGTCGCCCACCGGTTGCGGTGATCGGCACGGGCCCCGATCTGGTCTATCCGCGAAAACATCGCGAGCTTTCCGCTCGTGTGGCCGCGCAAGGTGCACTGGTCAGCGAATTTCCACCGGGAACGACTGCCCGTGCCGACCACTTTCCGCGCCGCAATCGGATCATTGCGGGATTGTCGCTAGGCACACTGGTCATCGAAGCAGGCTTGCAATCGGGCTCCCTGATTACCGCCCGATTGGCCGGCGAACAGGGGCGGGAGGTATTCGCCGTGCCCGGTTCCATCCATAATCCGCTCGCCCGCGGCTGCCATCGTATGATCAGAGACGGTGCGCGGCTGGTCGAGAACGCTTCGGAAATCATCGAATCCCTGGCTCCCGCCGCGCGGGCGCTGGGCGCCGAGTTGACCCAGCGTCTCGAACAGTCGGCGACAGCACCCAAGGCAAGCCCTCGCTCGGCATCAGGCAGCTGGCGCGACGATCCGGACTACCAACGGCTGCTGGGCGTGCTTGGACACGACCCGGCCGCCCTGGATGAGCTGGCGACGCGCACGGGGCAATCGGCTGCCGTTCTGTCATCCATGCTGCTCATGCTAGAGCTGGAGGGTTGCGTCGAAGGGTTGCCGGGCGGTCGTTACCAGCGCCTGCCGGATGTCTGAGCCGGGTGTCCAAAAAGGGGCGCCAGGCCGCGCTTTCACATGTGCCAGCTTGACAGCCGTCGAGCCGGCGTGCCCCAACTATATATAGGGCGGCCACCTACATACGGCCGCGGATGGACCCCGGAAACCCAAGCCACATGGCAAAAAACCTGCTTATTGTCGAGTCGCCTGCCAAGGCGAAAACGATTAACAAATACCTCGGCAAGGACTTTCAGGTCCTGGCTTCCTATGGTCACGTGCGCGATCTGAGGCCCAAAGAAGGGGCGGTCGATACCGAAGACCACTTCGCGATGAAGTACGAAGTGATCGAGCGCAACGAGAAACACGTCGACGCGATCGCCAAGGCGGCCAAGTTGGCGGACGACATCTATCTGGCGACCGACTTGGACCGCGAAGGCGAGGCGATCAGCTGGCACATCAGCGAGATCCTCAAAGAGCGCGGCCTTGCCGCCGGCAAGCAGCTGCATCGCGTGGTGTTCTCCGAGATCACGCCCAAGGCGATCAAGGCGGCCGTGGCTGCGCCGCGCCAGCTGTCGCACGATCTGGTCGATGCGCAGCAAGCGCGCCGCGCGCTGGCTTATCTCGTCGGCTTCAATCTTTCGCCGGTGTTGTGGCGCAAGGTGCAGCGCGGTTTGTCCGCCGGCCGCGTGCAAAGCCCAGCGCTGCGCATGATTGTCGAGCGCGAGGAAGAAATCGAAGCCTTCATTGCTCGCGAATATTGGAGTGTGGAAGCCCAGCTCAAGCACGCCGATGGTGATTTCAACGCGCGCCTGACCAAGCTCAACGGCAAGAAATTCGAGCAGTTCGACCTCACCAACGAAGCCGACGCCACGGTTGCGCGCGCTGCGCTGAAGGAGGCCGCACATGGCCGGCTTACCGTCAGCGAAGTGGGCAGCAAGGAACGCAAGCGCCGCCCGGCGGCGCCCTTCACCACCTCCACGCTGCAGCAGGAAGCTGCGCGCAAGCTTGGCTTCACCACCAGCCGCACCATGAAAGTGGCGCAGGGTCTGTACGAAGGCGTGGGTCTGGGCGACGAGGGCAACGTCGGCCTGATCACCTACATGCGTACCGACTCCACCGCCTTGTCGGAAGATGCGGTCGGCGAACTGCGCCAGCTGATCGCGCGCGATTTCGGCAACAAGGCGTTGCCGGATCAGCCGCAGGTCTACCGCACCAAATCCAAGAACGCGCAGGAAGCCCACGAAGCGATTCGTCCGACGTCTGCCTTGCGCACACCGCGCGACGTGAATGCGTTCCTCAACGACGAGCAACGCAAGCTCTATGAACTGATCTGGAAGCGCACCGTTGCCTGCCAGATGATCCACGCCACCATGAATACCGTGTCGGTGGATTTTGATCTCAAGCACGTCAAGGGTGGTGATGCAGCGTTCCGCGCCACCGGTACTACCGTGATCGACCCCGGTTTCCTCGCCGTATACGAAGAAGGCCGCGATCAGAAAACCGCTGAAGACGATGACGAAGGCCGCCGCCTGCCGCGTCTGGAAAAAGGCGAGCAGGTACCGCTGCAAGACATCGTTACGGACCAGCACTTCACCGAACCGCCGCCGCGTTTCTCCGAGGCCAGTTTGGTCAAGGCGCTGGAGGAATACGGCATCGGCCGTCCGTCCACCTACGCCAGCATTATCCAGGTGTTGCAGAATCGCGAATACGTGTTGCTCGATAGCCGTCGATTCAAACCGACGGACGTCGGCCGCGCCGTGAGCAACTTCCTCACCCAGCACTTCACCCAATACGTCGATTACGATTTCACCGCCAAGCTCGAAGACGAGCTCGACGCGGTAAGTCGCGGCGAAGAAGCGTGGGTGCCGTTGATGGAGCGTTTTTGGGTGCCGTTCAAGCAGCAGGTCGACGAGAAAACCGAAACCGTCGATCGCAGCGAAGCCACCGGCGCGCGCGAACTGGGTCAGGATCCGAAATCCGGCAAACCGCTCTCCGTGCGCCTTGGTCGCTATGGACCGTACGCACAGATCGGCGACAAGGACGTGGACGAAAAACTGCAATTCGCCAGCCTGCGTCCTGGCCAGAGCATGCACACGATTACGCTGGAAGAAGCCATCGAGCTGTTCAAGCTGCCGCGCAAACTCGGTCAAGCGGAAAACGGCGACGAAGTCAGCGTAGGTGTCGGCCGTTTCGGACCCTTCGTGAAGCAAGGCAGCACCTATGCCTCGCTCAAGCCGGAGGACGATCCGTACACCATCGAACTGCCGCGCGCCGTGCAGATCGTGCAGGAAAAGTTGGAGCTGCTCGCCAACCGCATCATCAAAGATTTCGGCAACGGTGTGCAGGTGCTCAATGGTCGTTACGGCCCGTATATCACCGATGGCGAAAAGAATGCGCGCATTCCCAAGGATCAGGAACCGAAGGATCTGACCGAGGCGCAATGTCTGGAACTGCTGGCCGCCGCACCGGTTAAGAAGGGACGCTTCGGCAAGAAGTCCGCGGCGACCAAGGCGTCGTCGAAGACCGCCGCCGCCAAGAAATCCGCTACGAAAAAAACAGCGACCAAAAAGACCGCCACCAAAAAAGCGGCCGGCAAGAAGACCGCCTCTAAAAAGACCGCCGCCAAAAAGGCCACGACCAAAAAAGCGGCCGAAAAGACCGGAGCCTGAGTGCTCCGGCGCTACACCCTTGCCGAACTCGATATCGCTGCCGCTTCGTTACGCGGCGGCGGTGTGCTTGCCTATCCCACCGAAGCCGTTTTCGGTCTCGGTTGCGATCCGCACGATCGTCAGGCTTTCGACCGGATCTTCACGCTCAAGCAGCGTCCGACTACGCAAGGCGTGCTGCTGATTGCCGCGGATTTCACCCAGATCGAACGCTACGTCGACATGACCAAGGTGTCCGCCGGCGTGCTGGAGCAAGTTCGTGCCAGCTGGCCCGGTCCGTTTACCTGGGTGTTTCCGCGCAGCGCAGACGTGCCCGAATGGGTGGCGGGCGCCCATCCCGGCATCGCGCTGCGGGTGACCGCTCACGCTCCCGCGGCGGCCTTGTGTCGTGCCTTCGGCGGCGCGTTGGTCTCCACCAGCGCCAATCCCCACGGCCAACCGCCGGCACGGGATCTTGCGACGTTGACGGCATACTTTGACGACATACTGGACGGCATCGTCGATGCGCCCCTGGGTGGTGCGGCCCAACCCACCGTCATCCGGGACGCGTTGACTGGCGCTATCATCCGAACCTGAATCCTGCAGCACATGGACGCTGGCGCGGTCGGTGGCGATTCAGCCGCGACCATGAGGATGGGGGCATGCAGGACACAATCCCGAGCACCGGCAGCAACCGACCGATTCGGCCGGGGTGGGGTTTATTGCATCGGTAAAGCAACTAGGAGTGCGCGGCGTGGCGATCGTCTACGACACCTATCAACGCGAAGAAGCGGAACGTCTGCTGCCGCTATTGAACATAGGTGATCCGCACCGTGTTGTGGCCGTGCGCGATGGACACACGATCACCGCCACGCAGTTCATCGCTCATGTAGAACGCGTCGCGTCGCAGCTGCCCGATGCGTCGGCTGCGGTGAACTTGTGCGAAGACCGCTACGCCTTCATGGTCGCTTTCTGCGCCATCGCCCTGCGCGGACAAGCCAACTTGCTGCCGCCTTCGCGCGCGCCGCATGCGGTGGAAGAAGTGATGGCCGCACATCCGGGCTGTCACGCCGTGGGCGATCAGCCGATGGATCCTGCGCCGCACCGCTATCACGTGTTGCCGCCGCTGCTTTTGGACCTGTCCGCATCGGCATCCGTGGAATGGCCGTCTCTCTCCGCCATGCAGGATGTGGCCGTGGGCTACACCTCCGGCTCCACCGGCGCGCCGCGTCCGAATGTGAAAACCTGGCGCAGTCTGCACGCCAGCACGGCCGGTAATTTGCGCATGTTGCATAACGTGGTCGGCGAACGTTTTGCCGTCGTCGCGACCGTACCGCCGCAGCATATCTACGGCATTGAAATGTCGGTGTTGTTGCCGCTGCTCGGCGACGTGCAAGTGCATGCCGGCCGGCCATTCTTTCCCGCCGATATCGCCACCGCACTGGACGACATGCCGGCGCCGCGCGTGCTGGTCACCACGCCGGTGCACCTGCGCGCGCTGGTCGAATCGGGCGTGCGCCTGCCGCCGCTGGCGGCGATACTCTCGGCCACCGCACCGATGCCGCCGGAGCTGGCGACACAGGCCGAACGATGTTTCGACGCCCCCTTGCTCGAAGTTTTCGGTTCCACCGAAACCTGCGCATTCGCCACGCGGCGCGTGACCGTGGACAGCCGCTGGTCGCTCTACCATGGCGTGCACCTGCATCCGCAGCCTGACGGCACGCAGATCGAGGCGCCGCAACTGGATGCGCCTGCGACGCTTGCCGACATCGTGAGCCTGCACGACGAAGGGCGTCGCTTCGAACTCCGCGGTCGCCATGCTGATCTGCTGGAAATCGCCGGTAAGCGTGCTTCGCTCGGCGATCTCACCCGTCGCCTGCTGGCCATTCCCGGGGTAGACGATGGCGTGGTGTTCCAGCTGGATGACGCCGACGCCATCGGCGTGCGTCGCATCGCCGCGCTCGCGGTAGCGCCAGCCTTAGACGAACACGCCATCCTCGATGCTTTGCGGGCTTCGATCGACCCAGTCTTTTTGCCGCGTCCGCTGCGCCTTGTCGAAGTGCTACCACGCAATGAAACCGGCAAGCTTCCGCGCTCAGCCCTGCTCGAACTGCTCGCCCGGCACATCTGCGCGTAAAGCTCGGCCACCGCGCTCCCGCTACAATGCCCGGCTTGCGCCCTCCGGCGGCGCAGTCATGGAGTCAATGGCATGAAAGTCCTGGTTATCGGCAACGGCGGCCGCGAACACGCGCTGGCGTGGAAACTCAAGCAATCGCCCCGTGTTAGCGAAGTGATCGTGGCGCCCGGCAATGCCGGCACCGCGCACGAACGCGGCGTGCGCAATGCCGATGTGGCCGCCAGCGATATTGACGGCCTGTTGAAGCTGGCCAAAGCCGAGAAGATCGGACTCACCGTCGTCGGCCCCGAAGTGCCGCTGGTAGCGGGCGTGGTCGATAAATTCCGCGCTGCCGGCTTGCGCATCTTCGGGCCGCGCGCCATTGCGGCGCAGCTGGAAGGCTCCAAAGCCTACGCCAAAGATTTCCTGCTTCGCCACAACATTCCCACGGCGCGCTACGCCGTGTTCACGGAGCTCAACCAAGCACTGGCCTATGTGCGCGAGCATGGCGCGCCCATCGTGATCAAAGCCGATGGTCTGGCCGCAGGCAAAGGTGTGGTCGTCGCGCTGACGCTGCCCGATGCGGAGCTCGCGCTGCACGACATGCTCGGCGCACATGCCTTTGGCGATGCATCCGCACGCGTCGTCATTGAAGAGTTCCTCGATGGCGAAGAAGCCAGCTACATCGTGATGAGCGACGGTAGTCACGCGCTGCCCATGGCCAGCAGCCAGGATCACAAGCGTCGCGACGACAACGATCTCGGTCCCAATACCGGCGGCATGGGCGCGTATTCCCCCGCCCCGGTAGTCACGCACGAGGTGGAAAAGCGCATTCTCAAGGAAGTGATCGAGCCCACATTGCGTGGCATGGCGTCCGAAGGCGCACCTTTCATCGGATTCCTCTATGCAGGCCTGATGATCGACAAACATGGCGCACCCAAGGTGATCGAATTCAACGTGCGCTTCGGCGATCCGGAAACGCAACCCATCATGATGCGATTGAAATCCGATCTGATCGAGTTGATCGAAGCGGCGCTCGACGGCGAATTGCATCACACCCATGCACAGTGGGACGCGCGCCCGTCGATCGGTGTGGTCATGGCGGCTGGCGGCTATCCGGGCAACGTCAAAAGTGGCGATGTCATCGATGGCTTGGGCCGGGATTTCGGTCACGACGTGAAGGTGTTTCACGCGGGTACCAAGCTCGACGGACAAGGTCGCGCCGTTACCGCGGGCGGACGCGTGCTCACCGTTTGCGCTTTAGGCAAAGACATCGCCCACGCACGCGAACACGCCTACGACGCCGTGAGCAAAATCCATTTCGATGCCGCGTTCTGTCGTCGCGATATTGCATACCGGGCGTTGCGTCGAGGCTAAAGTCTCGCTACTTAGGCGTGTCAACATGTGATCATGCGATTTCTACTCGCTTCGGCGCTCCGCAATGCGAGAGCCACCGTTATCGGTGCACCGATTTAAACGCCCAGATGCACAGGTAACCGGTAACGATCACGGCTATAAACGAAAACCAGAGCGGCACATCGATGGGCCCGATCTGCACGGGCCACCGCGCGATAATCCTCGTGATCTGCAGTGCAGCGACAACGCCAAACACGATGCCCGAAACTTGCGCGTATTTGCTTTGCATGGCGTAACCCCCGACTAAGCGCGCGAAATCCGTATTGGACCGCTCCAGGTTCACCGATTAGATAGCGCCGCTATTTTGCGCCCGGCGCCGTAGAAATAGCCACGTGTAGACCGAAAAGTTGGTGATGATGACAACGGCCGCCAGAAAGAACTGGATCTCCCGCGTCAATCCGTTGGTGTAAATGGCTGCCGCCAGATAGTGATCGATAAAGCCACCGCTATAGCCCGCTTGTCCTGCGCCATGCAGGAAATAATTTTCAAGCCGCGTAAGCGGGCAACTTCTACCGGAGCACTCCACAAAAAATCCCCACGCTGCCGCTGGCAACTGAAGTAGAGGAATCCATCGCCACTTCAAAGCCAACAGTGCACCGAGTGCGCTGAATACAATAAAAGCCAGATGAAACAGAAGTACGGCATCGGCAGCGAAGAGCGAAAGCATATACGCACCGTTTACACCTAGTGAAAGCTTGACGCCCAAGTGCGGCGCGCCATCAGAGCGCCTTTATCAGCCGCCAGAATTTAGACGGAGCATGTAATGCTCCTCGTCGTAAAACCTGCCGTCAATGTTTAGCGCATCAGGCTCGACGCCAAAGCGCTCAAAACCCATCGATTGATATAACGTCTTGGCTGCCATGTTGGTGGCGTTGACGCCTAGCTTGATCTGCCGCACGCCATCGATGGAACGCACATGGTCGATGGCCGCGCCGAGCAGACCACGACCCAAGCCATGGCGGCGGCATGATGGGTCAACGTACATCCCGGCCAGTTCAACGTTGTGGCGTAGTTTTGCCCTTGGTGGATGAATTATCGCTACGAATCCGGCCAAGTCATCGATGTGGAAAACACCCAGCACGTAAACGGAACCATCCGCCGCGGGCTGTATGCGAGCAGCTACCTCGTCGATGGATAGGTCGACCTCATCCTCGTAGCTCGCGCTGAACGCAGAGGGGCATTCCTGCAACGCTGAAAGCCGCAGCTTTTTATAAGCCTGGGCATCTTCTGCATGAAGCAGCCTGATGATCATAGGTGGCCGTCGAGCGCTCGCGTTATGAGAGCAACGTCGGGTATCCAAAGTGTCGACCACCGAGATACCTTCTCCTCGGTGCTCAGCCATTGAGGCGACGCTGTCAATGCATCGCCGAGCCCCGTTTCACCGTCCAAACAGGCTGCGTTGACAGCGCCGTACAGGCGAGACTCGTGATCAAACACAACGCTCATCAATACACCGCATCTGTGGCACATCAGAAATTGCGCCGTACTTGATCCTTGTTGATATCTCTTCAGGGCGTCAGCGTGATCAAAAGTGATGGAAAGCTTTCCATTCGGATCAGAAATGTACGCCGCGCCATGCTTGCGACAAAACGAGCAATCGCAAGCGCGCGGTTGTAGATCCGACGGATTCTTGAACGTCGAAAACGCAAGGGTTATCTGCCCGCAGTGGCAGCTTCCGCGCATTGTCGTCATTTGATCGTTCATAAAGCGGGTTTCACCTGAGGTATCTGATTCAAAGCACCATGGATCTCGCTACGCGATAGTTTGTCATTCGATCCCGGCGCAACGCCATGCCGTTTGCTTGCCAGATCACTCCAGCTCTTCGTGCTGCGGGAGGCCGTCGGTAATGGTATGCCACGGAGCCTTGGATCCAACAAAGATGTGCATGGTTGGACGAATGGATGGATCGTCCACAAGCGTCCCCATGGCGACATGGACGAACGCCCCATCACGGACGACCGAATAGAGCAGCGACCCGCAGATTTTGCAGCGAGCGTCGTGTGCATCGTGATCGCCGAAAATCAACAAGTCCGCCTTACCCGTTGCAACACGCAGCTTGCCACGTTCGATGCCAGCAAGCGGCTTAAAGGCCGATCCCGTCGCTCGGCGGCAGTTAGAGCAATGACAATTCAAGGCATAGAGAAACTCATCCGCGACGGTGTACTCGACTGCACCGCAGAGACATTTGCCCGTGAGCATGGGGCCGGTCTTACTGTGAGCGTTCATCATTAGCCTCTCATTTTGGCGCGTAAAGTCGCCCGGCGACCGCCACCTGTGCGCGAGAAACGGATGGATTTCGCCGTTGCGATTTTATTGAATCTATCCGGATACGCATGACGTTCCATCTCGTTGTTGCTACTGATCAGACGCCGGTGTAAAGCATCGGCGTGTGCTTGGATAATTAGCGATATCCAGCCTTAGCATGTCGAGTGAAATCGTCGTTTCAAGAGCGGACTCCAAGAGGCAAATACACATCCGTGACCATTTCATGTTCTTGGACGCCCGGACCGACATTGACGTAATGGAAGAAAATCGGAAAGTCCCCCGGCAATTCACCGCTTTGAGGCAACCATTCCCGATACAGATAGACTGCTGCCGCGTTGTGCGCCCGGGAGCCAAAATGCGTTGCCAGTGCGCATCGGCAGGCCGGGATGATCTTGCTGACGATGCCAAGAAAATTAGCCTGGACAGGCTGATCGTATGTCACGCAAAAATCCACGCGATGATCGGCTGGCGCGGACGTATAGGGATCCGTGTAATGCACGCCAAAGGTTCGATGGGTAGCGGGGGAAAGGCGATGTTGTATACGCCACTCGATGAGCCTTCTCGATGTCTCGTATTCCAGCGCAGGCGGACCACGATGCTCGGCGACGGCAACCCGCGTCTCTTGGAATGCAACGATACGAACTTCCATCAATGGCTCCGAACTTTTCCCATGCGGCCTAACGTATGACATGAGCCGCCCACGGCGGGCAGGACCCAGAGTGAGGCGGCTCGATGGAAGGGTTAGGCATCGACATCGGGTTGCCACGCACAGAACTCACTGCCCCGAAGGTGGTTGCCAAAGTTCGACCTTGTTGCCCTCTGGATCCATGACCCAACCAAACTTCCCATATTCCGAATCGTCTGTTTGCTCCAGGACGTTACATCCTTCATCCCGAAGCGCCTGAAGTAAGGCGACCAAGTCTTCGACGCGGTAGTTCACCATGAAGGTCGATTTGCTCGGCGCGAAATGCCCGCCATCAACGGCGCCTATGGACCACGCGGTCGTTCCCTTTATCGGATTGCCCGATGCGTCGGCCCACGTGAACGCAGCGCCTCCCCATTGCTGGACGTCAATGCCCAGATGCCGCTTGTACCAAGCACGCAGCGCGACAGGGTCGTTCGCGTTGAAGAAGATTCCGCCGATACCTGTAACTCGTTTCATTTGAGTCTCCGAAGTGCGGTGAAGTTGGGGCGTACAGCATTTGCGGTGCGTAATGCTTGAGTTAAGCGGTGCGAGATACGCGCGTCCGCTTAGATGAATTGTTAGCGACCACTTGCAGCCGCTCCCATGATGCTACCGGACCTGTGCTTTGGTGAAATAGCGGGTGGCACGTTGGTCGCTCGAGTCGTCTCCATTGCTCAAACAGTGCAGGGCTGCGCACAGCCAGCTTGGCAAGTAAGTGCTGCCACTCGTGATGAATTTGGCCAGTGGTAACGACGATAGACTCGACGACTTTGACTGGCCCTATCTTGGCGCGATCAAACGAGTATCCACGGGCCTCTGCCTCCGCATGGACCCCGGCAAGATAGGCGTTGATAGCCAGGCGCGGTTGCGCATGGGCTGTGAAGCGGTCGAGTTGCGGATGATGCTTGTACCCGCGCGTGTTCCCGCGAAGGACTGCTCGAGCCAGCAAACCCTCCCGCCATAGGGCGACGAGGCCCTGAGCGTCTAGGTATTTGGGATGCAACGACCAAAGACGCATGTATGTGGCACCTAACGTCAGAGTTAAGCGACACCGCAGGCGTCCGCTTGGATGAGTTGTTAGACGACTAACCGTTCGAGCTTGTAGCTTTCACCGTCGCCACCGATGATGCGCACGGCCCCTTCCTTTGCAAGATCAACAAGGCTGCTGGCAGGAAAGTCCTCGGCTCTCAAATCAATGGTTCGCTGGGGTAAGCCGCGAGTGTTTATAGGAGCGCGCTTGTGCGCCTCTCTGATAATTTTCTTATGGAAGATGTCCACATGGCCAGCCATAAGTAATCTCATGTCCTGAATCAGATAGGCCGCCAGTTCGTCGTCGGATATAGCGTTTTCCGGGATATCCAATCGAAAGTCAGTGGCAGACAGGCTCCCGCCGTTCGTGAAGTGAACGGTGAAATCGAATTGCACTCGATAATCCATAAGCTTCTCTGCAATCTAATGTTTGAGTTAAGCGGCGCGCGAAACGCGCGTCCGCTTAAGTGAAATGTCAGGCCACATCGGCCGAACCCGGGTGACCTTCCATGCCACTTGGGTCTGAAGTTAGAAGACTCTCGTGCAACATAAAAACGTCATCATTTTCGACCCCGGGATCATCCAGAGCATAAAGCGTTTGAAATACCGCCTTATACGCAGCGTCTCGGCGAATTAAGCAGATGTCTCTGGGGAGTACGCCAGCGGCAAGTAGGCGATCAATTGCGGAGCCGGTATCAGCAAATGGCTCATCCGGTTTGAGCTGCGACCTCGCAACAGCATTGTGCAGCAAAGATGGATTGAGATTGGCGTTAATGACTTGGCGCCAAAGATAATCCAAGAGTTCCTCTCTCGTTGCCATAGCCCTTTTACCTATCGTCCAACGCCTGAGCTAGGGTAATTGAGGATATTGTGGAATTGCCTGACTCAGGCAAACCCACGGTTGCGCACTGGCCGTCCAAATGTCCAGCATCGGCTGAAACTCCGAAGCGTTATCCAGCGTAGGAAAGCGAACGGACAGGAATCCTGGGTTGACATCGCCGCGCGTGAACAATGGCGAGCCGCATTGAGGGCAGAAGCTGCGAGTCGCGACATTGCCACTGCCTACGCGAACCGAATACGTTTTGGGCGTGCCAGTGATCTCTATGCCCGAGTCCGCGATGATGAAGCCCGAGGCGAATGGGGCACCGCTGGAACGCTGACAATCCAGACAGTGGCAATTGAGCATCGCGACGGGCGTGCGTGAGCACACGTAACGAATCGAACCACATGTGCACCCGCCGGAAAATGGAGTAGTCATATCGAAACTTCCTTTGCTGCCTAACCGCTGAATTAAGCGGCGCGCGGGACGCTTATCCGCTAGGACGAGTAAAAAGAGACTTCCTCCCCTTACGGCCTCGAGGGCCATGATGGTGTTGCGAAACAACCGTCAGCAGAAGAGGAAGTCTCCATGAGCACTATAACGATCGGCGTGGATTTGGCGAAGAGCGTGTTTTCAGTGTGCGA
>JAATFF010000010.1 GCA_015655335.1 Lysobacterales bacterium
CCAGTGGCACACGATCTTCCACGGAAACATACGAGAACATGCCAAGTTGCTGGACGTCGGGGCTGCGCATCGGTTCGGAGCGTTAGGATTGAGGCTGGCTATGACAACGAAGCTTGGCGGGAGTTTCTCAACAGCCTGCTAGAGCTTTATTCGACTTACGACCTTTTCGAGAAATCCGATCCCCAGTTCCATAACACGCAGCGTTGGATGGTGGGCACTGCGTTTTCGCTCAAATTCCTGTCGATCTACGTCGAATGGCGGGAGGGGCGCAACGATCCTTATATAGGTGGCAGCAGCTACGCGCAGAGCTTGGCGGCGGGTGGCGTCAACAGCTGGAAAGGACAGCTTTTCATGAGCATCGGGTACTACTTCTGATAGCCGTTACGCGTGATAAGAGTATGACGCGTCAGTCAGCTATCGAAGGGAGGCATCCATGAAACGCAGGATGCCCACGCTGAACGCGCTCAAGGTTTTCGAAGTGGCGGCCAGCCTTGGCAGCTTCACGCGCGCGGCCGATGTATTGCATGTCACGCAAAGCGCCGTCAGCCGTCAAGTGCGGCAGCTTGAAGATCAGCTCGACGAAATACTGTTGGAGCGGCACCATCACCACCTGCAGCTGACTGATGCCGGCCGGCTGTTGTTGCAAGCGTTGCAGCAATCGTTCGACCGTATCGAATTCACGGTACGCACGATTCAACAGAAGCAGCATGCGAACCGGCTTCGCGTCAACGCGCCGCCGACTTTTGCACTGCGCTGGCTGCTACCACGGCTTGGCCGTCTGCGTGAGCAATATCCGCATTTAGAAGTGACCGTGACGTGCGCATTGCAGGACTCCGTTGCCGAATCGGGCCTGCTTGACTGTGCAATCCGCTTCGGCAACGGCGAATGGAGCAATCTCTGCAATTCGCTCTTGATGCACGAACAACACATCGCGGTATGTGCGCCTGCTTTGCTGAACGGTCGAGTTCCCGGGCTCTCTGCCCTAGCCGACATGACCTTGTTACATGTCTTGGCAAGCCAAGATCAGCGCTACATGACCTGGCGGCACTGGCTGGACGCAGCCGGTTTGGAAGAATTCGATATGCATGACGGCTATGAATTCGACTTGCTGGATATGGCGATACGCGCCGCCATCGACGGTCTCGGCATCACTATTGCCGACCGCTACATGGTGGAGCAGGAGCTGGCTAGCGGCCGGCTGATCCAGTTTCTGGATGTTCAAGTTGAAGGCCATCAATCGTACTGGTTCGTCACGCGCCCGGGGCAATCACTGACACCTGCGGTTGAGCTGTTCCGCGAGTGGCTGCAGCGCGAGATTGCGCTTTGCGGGCCATACCCCGGCAATGCGCATGACGATCCGCACCGGATTCGCGAATGGGCCGCTAACCGGGACTGGGTATGAATCATTCCTTTTTTGAATGCTAGGTAGGCAAATTAATCGTTTGTGAGGCGTGACTGCTCTGGCTCAGTCTGAAAGTTCATGCCATGGAGTTCTTGCCTCACAGGCATTTGATGAGTGGGTGTCCGTATCGGACGCCAAAGCAAATTATGGAGCGGCTATGCGCAGGGAGCGGAATTTTATCGACGGCGTTTTCGTCGATGCCGGTGGCGAAACGGCCATCGTCGTGCGTAATCCGGCTACCGGGGAAGACATCGCGGAGATCGACGCGGCCAGCGAAGCGCAGGTGAAAGCCGCGGTAGTAGCCGCATCGCGGTCGCAACGTGATTGGGGGCGTCTGCCGGCGATCGTACGCGCACAGTATCTGCGGCGCCTGGCTGATGTGCTGGTCGATAATGCCGGAGCGATTGGTACGGCGCTCGCCAGCGAATCTGGCAAAAGCCTCGCCGATGCCAGCAATGAGACGATTTACGCGGCCGAAATCACTCGTTATCACGCCGAATGGGCGCGCCGCATCGAAGGCGAGGTAATTCCCAGCGACAGCGCCGATGAAACAATTCTGCTGCAGCGCGAACCGATCGGTGTGGTGGCCTGCCTGATTCCGTTCAACTATCCGGTCTACACGCTGATGCGCAAGATCGCGCCGGCGTTGATCACCGGAAATACCGTTGTCGTTCGTCCCAGCAACAACACGCCGCTATGCGCGTTCGAAATCGCGCGAGCGGTCGAGCAAGCAGGATTACCGTCTGGCGTGGTGAACATTTTGGCCATGCAGCACAGGCAAGCCGGCCTACTCTGCACGCAGCCTGCCGTCGGCATGATCACGCTGACCGGTAGTGTCAACGTCGGTCGTGCAGTACTTGATTACTGCAAGGTCAATATCGCCAAACCGTCGCTCGAACTGGGTGGCAAGACACCGGCGATCATCGAACCCGATGCGGATCTGGAACAGGCCGCCAGTGCCATCGTGGCCTCCAAAACCACGCACTGCGGACAGCTGTGTACCGCCATCGAGCGCGTCTACGTACATAGCAGTGTGCACGATCGATTCCTAACCTTGCTGCGCAGCAAGTTCTCGTCCGTGCGCATCGGCGACCGAGCCGAAGATACCGCTCGAATGGGGCCGCTGGTTGGCGACCGCGCGCGTCAGGAGATCCACGCCAAGGTACAGCGCGCGATATCCGAAGGAGCCGTGCTCGAAGCCGGCGGCACCATGCCGGAAGACAAGGGCTTCTTCTATCCGGCCACGTTGCTGAGCAACTGCCGGCAGGAGATGGAGATCGTGCAGGAAGAAATCTTCGGCCCGGTGTTGCCCGTACTGCGCTACGACACGCTCGATGAAGCGTTGCAACTGGCGAACGATCACCAGTTTGGTTTGTCGTCCGTGCTCTACACCGAGCAATACCGCACGGCACTCAAGGTCGCTAACCGCATCGAAGCGGGCGAGCTCTACGTCAATCGCACACCCGCCGATCCCTATCAAGGTTTTCACGCAGGCTGGAAACGTTCCGGCTTAGGCGGCGATGACGGGAAACACGGCATGTTGGAGTTCACCCAGACGCGTCTAGTCGTGATGAGGTACTGAGTCGATGAATACGAACGTAGAAGCCATCTCGATCTGGTCGCGCACCGATAAGCTCTATCGCTACGGGCAGCTCATCCTCATGACTGTCGCCGCAGGCTCCATTTATGCAGTCGCTTATCTGCGCCAGGTTTATCAGGACACCATGCTGTCCACCTTGGCCATCGACAATGTGCAGCTCGGCTATCTCTATTCGATCTTGGGCACATCATTCCTGATCTGCTATCTGCCCAGCGGCTGGCTTGCTGATCGCCTGTCTCCACGCTTCCTCATAAGCTTCTCGTTGTTTGGCACCGGATTGCTGGCGATGTGGTATGCCACGCTGCCGAGTTTCCATATCCTGCTGGTCATCTTCGCCGGTTTTGGCATCACCACGGGCTTGACCTTCTGGGCGCCTTTGGTCAAGCGCGTGAAGACCATCGCCGGCAAACAGGATCAGGGCCGCTTCTTTGGCTTGCTCGATGGCGGGCGCGGCTTGATCGAGGCGCCGCTGGCGACGCTCGCTCTCGCCATCTTCATGCACTTGAAGACGCAGGAAAACGTAAGCGATCCCGTCGCGTTCCAGGCGGTGATCCACATGTATGCCTATATTTGCATCGCACTTGGCGTGTTGTTCGCGTTGATACGCGATCCACAGCGCGAAAGCGAGCGGCACGTGCCAAGCGCTGGCAAATCCAATTTGCTGGCAGACCTGAAGCTACTCGCAGGCATACGCGAACTGTGGTTGGTGGCGGCTATTGTGTTCTGTGGCTATCACTTCTTTTGGGCCACTTACAGCTTTTCGGCCTACCTGGGTGAGGGTGGCTTCGGCATGAGTGCCGCGGCCGCGGCAATGATCACGACCGTCAAACTGTGGATGCGGCCGGTAGGTGGCATGGGTGGCGGCTGGCTCGGCGATCGTTACTCGAACCTGCGTGTACTTACCGTGGCTTTGTGCCTGGCGGCCCTCGGTATGTTCTGCCTGGTCGTGCTGCCCAAGTTCGTGGCGGGTGGCGTGTTGGCTGGGTTGGTCATTTTTATCGGCACGATGACATACGTCATACGCGGCCTGTATTGGGCAGTTCTCGACGGCTGTCCGATTCCCGCACGCGTCGAAGGGCTGGCGATCGGCATCATCTCGGTGCTGGGCTATTCGCCGGACGTATTCGTGCCACTGATCAACGGCTGGCTCACACAACACTATCCGGGCCTGATCGGCTACCAGATCTATTTCATCTACATGATGGTGATTGGCCTGCTGGGCGTGTTCGCGGCAACCGCCTTGAATAGGAGCTTCGCCAAAAGAAAAGGGAGCCACGCATGAAGATCGTTTCGCTTCATACGCACGTCGTCGCCGTGCCGCCGCCGCATATCGGTGGCATGTACTGGTTGTTTGTGACGCTGAAGACCGATAACGGCATAGAAGGCGTCGGTGAGATCTATGCAGCGAGCTTTCATCCGAAAGCGATGGCGCCGATCATCGAGGATGTGTTCGAACGCTATCTGCTCGATCACGATCCACATCACATCGAGCGTTTCTTCCGGCAAGCCTATTCGAGTGGGTTCACCCAGCGCCCCGATCTCACCATGATGGGTGTGGTCAGCGGCCTTGAGATGGCGTGCTGGGACATCATTGGCAAGGCTGCCAACAAACCCGTGTACGAACTGCTGGGCGGCAAGGTTCACGAGCGCTTACGCTCCTATACCTACCTTTATCCAGTCAACGGCAAAGGTGAGTACGACTACAGCGATCCCGATCTTGCCGCCGAATACGCCGTGCGCAATATGGAGTTGGGTTTTACGGCCGTGAAATTCGATCCCGCGGGCCCATATACCGCGTACTCCGGTCATCAGATTTCACTGGAAGTGCTCGAGCGCTGTGAGATCTTCTGCCGCAAAATCCGCGACGCAGTGGGCAACCGCTGCGACCTGCTATTCGGTACGCATGGACAAATGGTGCCTTCGTCGGCCATCCGTCTGGCCAAGCGTCTGGAAAAATACGATCCGCTGTGGTTTGAAGAACCGGTACCGCCAGGGCAGGAAGATGCCATGGCACAAGTGGCCGACAAAACCACGATTCCGATCGCAACCGGCGAACGTCTCACCACCAAATACGAATTCTTCAAGCTGTTGCAGGCGGGCGGCGCATCGATTTTGCAGATGAACGTAGGGCGCTGCGGTGGTTTGCTGGAAGGAAAGAAAATCGCCAGCATGGCCGAAGCTTATTACGCACAAATCGCGCCTCATTTGTACAACGGTCCGATTGGCGCAGCAGCTAGCTTCCAGCTTGCAGCGTGCACACCCAACTTCCTGATTCAGGAAAGCATTGGCGTCTGGGATGGCTTCCACGCTGAAGTGCTAAAGAAGCCGCTGCAATGGGAAGACGGCTACATCATTCCATCCAAGGATCCGGGCTTGGGCGTCGAGTTGAATATGGACGTGGTGCGCAAGCATTCGCCATACACAGGGGAGCGTCTGCATCTGCAGATGGCTCCCACACCGGTTGACGTCAAAGATTTCTCGCCAGCTCGGGGGTGAGTTGGGCGAGCGGTGTTTTCAACTTTCACGTGGCATTTCATCCATGACATACGACTACATCATCGTCGGCGCCGGTTCCGCCGGTTGCATCATTGCCGATCGCCTTAGCGAATCCGGCCGCTACTCGGTGCTTGTGCTCGAGGCGGGTGGCAAAGACAATTCGCCGTGGATCAAGATGCCGACCGGCTTCGTCAAGCTGTATTACAACCCGCAATACAACTGGATGAACTACACCGTACCTCAGTCAGCGCTCAACGGTCGTACGCTGTATGCGCCACGCGGGAAGGTGCAGGGTGGCTCGGGCTCGATCAATGCCATGATCTATGTGCGTGGCCACGCCCGCGACTTCGACGACTGGGCGGCGCAGGGGAACGATGGCTGGTCTTGGAGCGATGTACTGCCTTACTTCCGGCAGCTGGAATCGCATCCGCTGGGTGATACCCAATACCACGGCGGTCATGGCCCTATCCAGATCAGCCCCATGCGTGGAAAGACGCACCCCATCTGCGACGTTTTCCTCGCTGGCTGCCAGGAACTTGGCTATCCGCTTAGCGACGACTTTAACGGGGCGAATTTCGAAGGCGCCGGTATCTACGATCTCAACACGCACCATGGCGAACGCTGCTCCAGCAACATCGCCTATCTGCACCCCGCTTTGAAGCGAAACAACCTGCACATTGAGCGCGACGCCATGGTCGAGCGCGTGCTGTTCGATGCGCAAGGGCGCACCACCGGGGTCAGGGTGAACCAGCTTGGCGTGCAGCGCGATTTTCATGCCAATCGTGAGGTGGTGCTTTCTGCCGGTGCCGTTGGTACGCCTAAAATCCTGCAATTGTCCGGAGTAGGGGATAAGGCACTGCTGGATCGACATGGCATTTTGCCTATTCACCATCTGCCGGCCGTGGGCGCGAATCTGCAGGATCACCTCTGCGCCAGCTATTACTACAAAGCAACTATTTCCACGCTCAACGATGAGCTTGGTTCGCTGTTTGGGAAGCTCAAGGTAGGGCTGCAATACTTGCTGACCCGCAAGGGGCCGCTGTCGATGAGCATCAACCAGTCGGGCGGATTCTTTCGTGGCGACGCTACGCAAACGCATCCCAATTTGCAGTTGTACTTCAACCCGCTGTCGTACCAGATTCCGAAAAGCAGCAACGCCAGCATCAAGCCCGAGCCGTATTCGGGCTTCCTCGTCTGCTTCAATCCATGCCGCCCCACGAGCAGGGGATGGGTGCGTATTGCCTCGAACCGCGCCGAGGACGCGCCAGAGATCGATCCGAACTACCTGAGCACCGAGAAAGATGTCGACGAGGTGATTCAGGGCAGCCGTCTGATTCGTCGCATTATGCAGACGCGCTCCTTGCGCGACATCACCGTCGAGGAAACGCTGCCGGGCGCATCCGTGCACGACGAGCAGTCCATGCTGGCCTATTTCCGCGACAACTGCGGCTCGATCTACCACCTGTGCGGTTCGTGCGCGATGGGCAGCGATCCCTCGGTGTCGGTGGTCGACAAATACCTCAAGGTGCATGGCTTACGCGGGCTGCGCATTGTCGATGCGTCGGTTTTTCCGAACGTCACATCCGGCAATATCAACGCGGCTACGATGATGGTGGCAGAAAAGGCAGCGGCATTGATCCTGCAAGACAGGGGCTGACACTGAGTTACGTACGGTGGCTTAGCTCCGAATCTCAGCGGGCAGGCGCTAAACGCGATGGAAGGGGGCCGGCACGGACTTGGTTTAGCCGGCGGCTGGCTCCAGCCTGACGGGCTGCTGCACCCCGGCATGACCGGAAAGGCGCGGCCCGGCTACAATGTAGGGCTTCCCCGACCGTTTCCGGAACCTTTATGGCAGCCCGATTGAACCCGCTCGACCTGTACGACGTCCGCGCCCTGCTCACCGATGAAGAGCGCATGGTTCAGGACACTGTCGGCCGTTTCGTCGATGAAAAAGTGCTGTCGATCATTGGCGACTGCTTCGACCAGGGCCGTTTCCCGAAGGAACTGATTCCGGAAATTGCCAACCTGGGCCTGCTGGGCGCCACCCTTCCCGAAAAATACGGTTGCGCCGGCATGAACGGCGTGAGCTACGGCCTGATCTGCCAGGAGTTGGAGCGTGGCGATTCGGGCTTGCGCAGCTTCGCCTCGGTGCAGAGCTCGTTGTGCATGTACCCGATCTACGCCTACGGCAACGAAGAACAAAAGATGCAGTACCTGCCCAAGATGGCGGCGGGCGAGATCATCGGTTGTTTTGGTCTCACCGAGCCGCACGGCGGCTCCGATCCGGCCAACATGAAAACCAACGCCAAGAAAGACGGCGGCGATTGGGTCATCAATGGCGCCAAGATGTGGATCACCAACGGCAACATCGCACATATCGCCATTGTGTGGGCGCAGACCGAAGACGGCATCCAGGGCTTTATCGTTCCGACGGATACCAAGGGGTTCACCGCACAGGAAGTGCACAAGAAGATGAGCCTGCGTGCCTCGGTCACTTCAGCATTGTTCTTCGACAACGTGCGTGTGCCCGACGCGAATCGCTTGCCGAATGTGAAGGGTCTGAAGGGTCCGCTCGGTTGCCTTACGCAAGCTCGCTACGGCATCACCTGGGG
>JAATFF010000022.1 GCA_015655335.1 Lysobacterales bacterium
AGCAGTCGTTAGTGATACGGCGATAGGCACAAGTTCGAAGGCGATGGGCGGCTATTCGTTTGCCGGCGGCAGCTTCGCCACGGCGAGCGGAGCCAATTCCGTCGCCATTGGGGGCAACAGCGCCGCGGCGACAGCGGCCAGTGCGACGGGTGCCAGCGATATTGCCATCGGCAACACGGCTTTGGCGGCCGGTTCGTCGAATGCGCTCGCGATCGGCGCAAGTGCCGCTGCCTACAACCTCGGCGACATTGCCATTGGTTTGAATTCGGTGGCGGGTGTTTCGGCTGGCGCGGTGACGAGCGATACGGCGATCGGCAACGGTGCGCAGGCGACGGGTGGGAGTTCTTTTGCGGGTGGCAATGGCTCGATGGCCAGTGCGGCGTCGACCGTGGCGATCGGTAATATGGATTCGGTCGCTGCAGCAGCAAGTACGGGTGCAACGGCTATTGGTTATAGGTCGAGCGTAATCAGCGGTACCGGCGCCGTGGCTATCGGCAGTCAGGAGACCGTTACGGGCAACGGCGCAGTGGCGATCGGTGATCCGAACACGGCAACCGGTACCGGCGCGGTGGCAATGGGTGCTAACAACACGGCTAATGGCCAAGGTGCAGTGGCGCTTGGCAATACCAACAGCGCGACGGGCCAAGGTTCGGTGGCGCTGGGTAATGCATCGAGTGCATCGGGAGTGGGGTCGTTTGCCATGGGCGATACGGCGAATGCCGTGGCGACTGATGGTGTTGCCTTGGGCTCCGGTGCGACCGCCAACCATGCCAATGATGTGGCGCTGGGTTCGAATTCGGTGACCGCAGCGCCCAATCCGACAGCGTCGGGCACGATTAACGGCACGACGTATAGCTACGCGGGGGCTACGCCGACCAGCGTGGTCAGCATCGGCGCAGCCGGTATCGAGCGACAGATCACCAACGTGGCCGCTGGCCAAGTGACGGCGAGTAGTACGGATGCCGTCAACGGCAGTCAATTGTTTGCTGCTGATAGTGCAATCACGACGGTGGGCGGCCAGGTCACCAGTCTGGGTAGCAGCGTGGCTACCCATTTCGGCGGCGGTGCCACCTACAACAGCACAACCGGCGCGATCAGCGCGCCGTCATACACGATTCAAGGCACCGCCTATAACAACGTGGGTGGTGCAGTGGCGGGCATCAACAACGCGTTGAGCAGCATCACCGGCGGCACCGCTGGTCCGTTTGTTTCGAACAATTCGGTGACGGCAACGCAGCCAGTGTCCTCCGGCGCAAACGCATCTGCCGGCGGATTCGGCGCATCGGCAACGGGTGCTGCCTCGACGGTGTTGGGTAATCAAGCGGCCGACAACGGCGTGGTCGATTCCACAGTGCTAGGTCAAGGTGCGAGCATCAGCAGCGGATTGAGTGGATCGAATGTTGCGTTGGGTCAGGGCTCGACCGTCACGGCCGCTGCAGTGCCGACGGCTGGCGGCACAATTAATGGCACAAGCTATACCTATGCCGGTGCCACACCGGCTGGCGTGATGAGTGTTGGTGTAGCCGGTAGCGAACGGCAGATCACCAACATCGCCGCAGGACAAGTAACGGCGGCTAGTACCGATGCCGTCAACGGTAGCCAGCTGTTTGCGACCAACACCGCCATCACCAGCATGGGCGGCCAGGTAACGAATCTAGGCAGCAGCATGGCCACCCATCTCGGCGGTGGCGCAACGTACAACAGCACGACGGGCGCGGTGTCTGCGCCGACGTATACGGTGGAAGGCAACACGTACAACAACGTCGGTAGTGCATTGAGCAACATCAACAGCGCACTGACGGGCGGCGGTGTCATGTATTTCCACGTCAACTCGACATTGGCCGATAGCAGCGCAGTGGGCACGAATAGCATCGCTATCGGACCGGAGGCGAATGCCTATGGTGTTGGCTCGATAGCACAAGGCATGAGCGCGATAGCGGGTGTATCGGGTTCGTCGTCGTCAGTGACCAACGATGTAGCGATCGGCAATGGTGCGCAGGCGACGGGTGGTTCTTCCATCGCACTCGGTGACAGCGCCAGTGCGAGCGCCGCAGGTGCGATAGCTATCGGACAGACCGCGGCGGCTACCGGTGGTCAGGCCGTATCGATCGGCGTCGGTAACAACGCGAGCGGCAATGGTGCCGTGGCGATCGGTGATCCGAATGCGGCAACCGGCACCGGCGCGGTGGCGATGGGTGCCAACAACACCGTCAATGGACAAGGCACGGTGGCGCTTGGCAATACCAACACGGCGACGGGCCAAGGTTCGGTTGCGCTGGGTAATGCATCGAGTGCATCGGGAGTGGGGTCGCTTGTCGCAGGCGATACGGCGAATGCCGTGGCGGCCGATGGTGTCGCCTTAGGCTCCGGCGCGACCGCCAATCATGCCAATGATGTGGCGCTGGGTTCGAATTCGGTGACCGCAGCGCCCAATCCGACAGCGTCGGGCACGATTAACAGCACGACGTATAACTACGCGGGGGCTACGCCGACCAGCGTGGTCAGCGTTGGCGCCACCGGTAGCGAACGCCAGGTCACCAACGTGGCCGCAGGCCAAGTGACGGCGAGTAGTACGGATGCCGTCAACGGTAGTCAGCTGTTTGCGACCAATACCGCCCTTACCAGCGTGAGTGGTCAAGTGACGAATCTAGGCAACAGCGTCGCCACCAATCTCGGTGGTGGCGCAACGTACAACAGCACGACCGGTGCGGTCAGTGCACCGGCCTATACGATTGATGGCGCTACCTACAACAACGTGGGTGGGGCGATGACGGGCATCAACAACGCGTTGAGTGATATCGCCGGTGGTACAGGTGGCCCGTTTGTCTCCAACAACTCGGTGACAGCGACAACGCCGGCATCGTCGGGTGCAAACGCTGCGGCAGGTGGTTTCGGCGCGATGGCCATGGGGGCAGCTTCAACGGTCGTCGGTAATCAAGCGACCGACAACGGTGTGGCTGATTCCACGGTGTTAGGCCAGGGTGCGAGTGTGACCGCGGGCGTGAGCGGTTCCAACGTGGTATTAGGACAAGGTTCGATCGCCGCAGCAGGTGCACAGAGCGGCTATACCGCCTTCGGTCTTGCGCCAGCGCAAACATCGGCGGGTGAAGTATCGGTAGGGACATCGACTGCCCAACGCAAGATCACCAACGTCGCTGCAGGCAGTACTGCAACCGATGCGGTGAATGTAAGCCAGTTACAGGGGGCGGCTTCGAACTTGGGTGGCTCGATTGCAACTCTATTTGGCGGCGCCGCGATCTACGATCCGGCGACCGGAATGGTCACTGGCGGTTTCAGTTATGCCGGTAATACGTATGGCAATGTGCAAAGCCTGTTCAACGCCATCACCGGCAGCAGCACAACGGCAGGTATCGAATATTTCCACGCCAACTCGACGGGTTCCGACTCCTCGGCAACAGGTTCAAACAGTGTGGCAGTCGGTCCGTCGGCGACGTCGAGCGGTGCAGACGGCATCGCGATCGGCAACGGTGCGGCGGCATCCAACGCCAATTCGATCGCACTGGGCGCAGCCTCGGCGACATCGGTAGGCGCACAGACCGGATACACCGGTGCTTACTTGACGACCAGCAGTAATTCGGTAGGGGAAGTATCGGTAGGCTCCGCCGGCAACACGCGTCAAATCACGAATGTCGCACCTGGATCAGCATCGACCGACGCAGTGAATGTCAGTCAGCTACAGGCTGGTGTAAATAGTGCGGTTGCTACGGCAGACAATTATACCAATCAGGAGATTGCGAGCATCTCCAGTAGTGGTAGTGGAGGTAGTAGTGCATTCAAGTCCGATGAGGCAACTGCTACCACCGCAACGGGCACCAAGTCCGCAGCAGGTGGCGGCGGCGCGAGCGCAACAGGCAACGACAGCACTGCCATCGGCGATAGCTCATCCGCGACGGCCGACAACTCGGTGGCCTTGGGTGAAGGTTCGGTCGCAAATCAAGCCAATACGGTGTCCGTCGGTGCAGCTGGCGACACACGACAAGTGGTCAATGTCGCCGCGGGTACACAAAGCACGGATGCCGTGAACCTCAGTCAGTTGCAGGCGGCCCAAGCCGATAGTCCGCAGTACGACACGACTCCCGGTGGTGGTATCAACTATCAAAGTCTGACATTGGGCAACGGCGGTGCCCCGACGACGATCCACAACGTTGCGGCCGGTATTGCTCCGACCGACGCGGTGAACGTGAGCCAATTGAATGCCGGTATCCAGAGCGCGGAGAACTGGGCTCAGAACTACAGCAATCAGCAGATTCAGACCGTCAATAACCGTGCAAACGCCGGTGTTGCGGGAGCTATTGCCGCTGCGGGTCTGCCGCAGGCCTACCAGCCGAATCAAAATTCGGCAGCGGTGGCCTTCGGCAGTTTTCATGGCGAAGCCGGCATTGCGGTCGGCGTATCCACCGTCAGCGAAAGCGGCCGCTTCGTCTACAAACTCAACGCTACCGAGGACACCCGCGGCGACGGCAGTGTGAGTGTTGGTGCAGCCATAGTCTGGTGAAGCGGCATCCGCGTCGATCAGGACTGAGATGACTTGTCATAGCGGATGGTCCTCACGCAGCGATGCCCCTTATCGATCCTTTGATTATCAGGCAGAGACTGCCGTGCGCAAGAAATACAGTCGCCGCGAAATGGCCTTGAACGACCGCCCTGTGTTCGTGGTGGAGTGTTCGACGTTGTCTTCTGACAGCGGTGCATGTCTGGGATCACACGTTGCAAACACCTTCGATGCAGTGGACAGGTTCCTGGTAGCCGCCGGGTTCGTGGAACGGACCGAAGAAGAAGTGGTTCGCTGGATCGGCACATGGAGCATTTATGAATTGTCGGAGTCGGGCGACTGGCAACTACTCCTGAGCGGCCGGCACGACGCTACATACGCCGATGCACAAGGAGCGAAAGCGGCTGCTCACGATGTCGGCATGGAGATAGCTCGCAAGATGGTGCAGAGCGAGCAAATGCGAAGGTCACGTGAAAACAAGTGATGGTTGCAGTGTCGTGCATGAAGTGAGGCCTGCTGTCCATCGTGACGACGTGCAGGCCTTTTCGCTTAAAATGTGATCGTCAGCGGCTATGGGTTGACGCAACATTTCATCAGCGACACCTAGAAGGACTTTCCATGCCAGGCACCGCCATCCTTATCGACGGCGCTTTCTTTCTTGCTCGTTATCGCAAGGTTTGGGGCGACCGTGACGCTAACGATGCACGTACCGTGGCCAAGACCGTGTTCGGCATGGCGCTCGAACACCTCAAAGCGTTGGATCGTCCGCGCGAAGCGTTGTACCGCATCTTTTTCTACGACTGCCCGCCGCTGGAAAAGGTGCTGGTGAAACCGATCAGTGGCGAGAGCGTCGATTTCGCACGCACCGGCGCGGCGGCGTTTCGGCGCGATCTGCACGACCAGTTGCGCCGTCAACGCAAGATGGCGCTGCGGCTGGGTCGGTTGGCCGATCGCGGCGAGTGGAAAATCAAGCATCAGGCCTACCAGCAACTGCGCGATGAATCCCTGTATTGGGATGAGCTGGGCGACGAGCATTTTGAGCCGGATATGCGCCAAACCCAGGTCGACATGAAGATCGGCATCGACATCGCCGCGCTCGCCTATAAGAGGCAGGTGGACCAAATCGTTCTGGTGGCCGGCGATGCCGATTTCATTCCGGCGGCCAAGCTGGCTCGCTACGAGGGCATCGATTTCATTCTCGATCCCATGTGGCAGGGCATCGCACCGGACCTGCACGAGCATATCGACGGGCTGCAGTCGGTTTGTCCCAGGCCGTTCTAGCGATTGCCGGTTGCTTGCCATCGCTGCCTTGCCGTGGTGAGCCGTGGCAGCGCCAACCCACTTATGCCCACACCGCATGCCTGCCGGTCGCGCGGTTGACGTAAATTAATTGTAAAATATCCACATTCGCTGCACACGACCGACGGCAGGCTGCCGCTGAGAACTTGAAAGGGGTTGTCATGAAAATCAGGCTTGCTTTCGGATTGTCCGCCGCTCTGTTGCTTGCCGGCATGGCCAACGCGCAACAGGCGTCGCAGGATCAGCCGACAGGCGACCTTGTGCCGCCCACCAGCGCCAGCGATTTCACCGCCGGCCAGCTCGATGCGGTGCTCGCCGGTTCCTGGCGTTCGGCCCCCAACAAGGCGCGCGATGTGTATCGCCATCCCAAGGCCACGCTGCAGTTCTTCGGCCTTCAGCCCGATCAGACGGTGATCGAGATCACTCCCGGCGCCGGCTGGTATAGCGAGATCCTTGCGCCACTGTTGCGCGACAACGGCCACTACATCGCCGCCGTGACGGACAACAACGCGGAAGCCAAGCAAGATGTTGCCGCGATGCATGCCAAGTTTGCGGCGGATTCGGCCGAATACGGCAAGGCCACGATCGCCACGTTCAATCCGCAAGCGCCGGTTTTGGGCCCTGCTGGCTCGGCCGACATGGTGTTGACCTTCCGCAACGTGCACAACTGGACCATGGCCGGCACGGCACCGGCGATGTTCAAGGCGTTTTACGCCGTACTCAAACCCGGCGGCGTGCTTGGCGTGGTGGATCATCGCGCCGCAGCGGGCGCCACGCTCGATTCGGTGAAAGAAAGCGGTTATCTGCCTACCGATTACGTCATCAAGCTGGCGACCGATGCCGGCTTCAAGCTGGACGAGCAGAGCGAAATAAACGCCAACCCGAAAGACACCAAAGATTACCCGAAGGGCGTATGGACGCTGCCGCCCACCTTGACCCTCGGTGACCAGGATCGCGCCAAATACCTGGCGATCGGCGAGTCCGATCGCATGACGCTGCGTTTCGTGAAGGTGGCTGCGAACAAGGCATCGCCCGCCTCGTCGTCGAGTGCGGCGACGCACTGAGATAGGTGATTTACCGTAAACACGCGCCCCCTCACCTCCATCCTCTCCCCGAAGGGGAGGGGAAGTGAACGTAAAAAGCCATGTTGATTGCGCTGAACAAGCCATTCGGCGTGTTGTGCCAGTTCACGACGAACGATGGACGTCCGACCTTGGCCGACTATGTGCGGCAGAAGGATGTTTATCCCGCTGGTCGATTGGATCACGATAGCGAAGGTTTGCTATTGCTTACCGACGATGGCGTACTGGCTCATCGGCTGACGGATCCGCGTCATAAAGAACCCAAAACGTACCTGGTGCAGATCGATGGCGTGCTCACTGAAGACGCGTTGCAGGCGCTACGCCGTGGCGTTGCGTTGAACGACGGTCCGACTTTGCCCGCCATCGCCGAGCATGCCAGCGAGCCCTCGTGGTTGTGGCGACGCGATCCCCCCGTACGTTTCCGCAAAAGCATTCCCACCAGCTGGATGTCGATAACGTTGCGCGAAGGGCGCAATCGGCAAGTCAGGCGTATGACGGCAGCGGTAGGGTTTCCAACCTTGCGCTTGATACGCGTGCGTATCGGCGCTTATGCGCTGGACGATCTGCCGCCAGGCGAGACTCGCGTGCTTTCGGCGTGAGGCGCACAACGCATCACGCTTAAAGTTGGAAGAATGCTGCGGCGCTCGCTGCACTGTTGGCGGCGGTGACTTCCACCGATTCGCCACGATCGCGCGCGATTTCCTCGCAGATATGCTTCAAATACATCGGCTCGTTGCGTCGATGGCTCGGCTGCGGCCGCACCGTGCGCGGTAACAGATAAGGCGCATCCGTTTCGATCATCAGCCGGTTAGTGGGAATCTCGCGCACGAATTCGCGCAGATGCGTGCCGCGACGTTCGTCGCATATCCAGCCGGTGATGCCGATGTGGCAATCGAGCGCGAGGTAATCGTGCAGCGCTTCGCGGGTATCGGTGAAGCAATGCACGACCGCCGCAGGCACCTTGTCGCGATAGCGTTTCAGCAACGCGAGAAAATCCTCGTGCGCATCGCGCTGATGCAGGAACAACGGCTTGCCGACATCCGCGGCGATTTGCAGCTGACGCTCGAACACCTGCAGCTGCACGTCGCGCGGTGAGTAATTGCGGTTGTAGTCCAGGCCCGTTTCGCCGACCGCGCGAACTTCCGGTGCGTGCGCAAGCTCGCGCAGACGCATATCGGTCACGTCGCTGTAATCGATGGCGTGATGCGGATGCACGCCTGCCGTGGCATGCAGCACCCCCGGGTGGGCTCGAGCCAGCTCCAGAGCGTGTTCACTACCGAGCTGTGACGCACCGGTGACAACCATTTGTATCACTGCATGTGCCCGGGCACGGTCGAGCACGGCATCCAAATCGTGCCTGAAAGACTCGTGGGTGAGGTTGGCCCCGATATCGATGAGCTGCATGGCGAACCCTTTTAAAGTTCTTATTGTCCCATCCATGAACCTTAGCGCTCAGTCGCAGCATGAACGGCCGGTCACAGTACGCGCAGGTGCCTGACCACAAGGCTCGCCAGCCGCTTCACGGTTGTGTTACGAATGGGATTCGCCTGTTCGACGCGTGGGACGCCGGGCAGGCTAGGCGTTTTTGGGAAGATAGTCACGAGCGGGGTGAAGTATGTCGGCAGTCGTAAGGCCGGCGTCCGTTGGGGCGATAAAGGCCACGGATGACCATGAAGCGGCAGTGTGCGCACTGCTGGTTGCGCGTGGGCGCCTGAAAGACAACGATTTGGTGCGTGCCCGGCGCCTGCACGAGGAGGCTCCCGAAGGCACGCTCACCACCTTGCTGACGCGACTGGGGCTGGTGTCCGAACGCGATCTCGCCGAGGCTTGGGCCGAGCGCCTGGACGCGCCTTTGCTGGCGGCGCGCGATGCACCGGAAATGCCGCCTGCCGACGTGGATATCTCCATCCGCTTCCTTAAGCAGCAACACGTCGTGCCGGTGCGTTCCGGCGAGGACGCCATCACGCTGCTGGTGGCCGATCCAGCCGATTCGTACCCGCTGCACGCCGTACGACTGGCTTGCGGCAAACCGGTCGCGCTCTGCATTGGCATTCGCTCGGAAATCGACGACCTGATCGAGCGCTACTACGGCCAGGGTCGTTCCGCGATGGGCACCATTGTGGAAAACCTCGACGGCAGCGCGGCGGAAGAGGATGACGTAGAGCATCTGCGCGACCTGGCTTCCGAGGCGCCGGTGATTCGTCTAGTCAATCTCATTCTGCAGCGCGCGGTGGAACAGCGCGCGTCGGACGTACATATCGAGCCGTTCGAGAATCGGTTGAAAGTGCGCTATCGCATCGACGGCGTGCTGCATGAAGTGGAGGCGCCGCCTTCGAGCTCCACAGCCGCGGTGATCAGCCGCGTCAAGATCATGGCCAAGCTCAATATCGCCGAACGTCGCCTGCCGCAAGACGGACGCATCCAGCTGCGCGTGCAGGGCAAGGAGTTGGATCTGCGCGTGTCCACCGTGCC
>JAATFF010000103.1 GCA_015655335.1 Lysobacterales bacterium
GTTGTCGATGGCGAGCAAAGTTCGCCGTTGCTGTTCAAGGAATAATTCGCGCTCACATTTGGTCTGGATGTGCTACGGGTGCGCAATCTCCTTCGTATTTGAAGCGCATGCTTACGGCGTCGATTTTACGGATGCCAATTAAACAGGCTCAACGAAAAAGGCCACCTTTGCGAGGTGGCTTAAGTCTTTGAATTCATTGGTTAGCTCGGGGCTTTGGCAATGCGTCGCGGACACAATTGGGTCACCGAAAGGTTCCGCGTTGTATTTCGAATATACGAACAGCGTCAGAGAGCCTGCTGCCCGTCGCGTCCTGCGGCGCCTAGCCGTTTGCTATCGAACAAGCGAGATAGGCGGTTGCCACCTCGCGGCTATTTCCGTAAGCCGGTCATAAGATCCATAAATTGTTGCTGGAAGACGGGGTCGGCGTCGAGTGTTTTGCCAATGGCTTCGACCATGGGCAGGAACTGCGAATCGGTGCGAAATTCGCTGCCGAACTCCCAAAGCAGTATTTCACGCATGGCGTAGTCCCGTGCGCGCAGCATCGATTGCGCATCGGTGAAATCGGCTCCGGCGGCTAGATCACTTAAACGCTGGCGCAACACCTGAACGTCGTGCTTGGCGGAAACGGTTTTTTTTCGATCGCCTGGGTCAGGTTGGGTAGCTTGCGCGTTGGACTGCACATCATGAGTACCCTCGCGCGCCAATGCCCACAATGTCTCAAACAGTGGCGATGAAGGAGAGATGCGATTCGTGGCCATGTATCGGTATCCGCAAGCGTTAGATCGTAGCGAGTGCGTCTAGTGTAGCCGGCGAGGAAAAGTCATCACTTCTGATGTGCGCATGTGAAAGCTCATGATTCATTCGCTGGGGAAGGAACTGTAGGGATTTCAGCGTCTTTGATCGCAAGATGGGGTGATGCAATAATTTGCGATGATTTTCGTAGGTTCCTGATGTATGCGTTTTCATCTTAATGCTGTGAAAAGTTTGTTGACAGTCGATGAAAGGCGACCCTAGATTAGATGCAGACATATTTGACTTGCGTCATACGGGGGTATGAAGCCACGCAAGGAAAAAGGGGAAAGACTCCTGCGATACATCGCCGTACCGCAAGAGTGCTGTCAGGGATAAACAGGGGGCGCGTGGATCATCTATCCGCGCGCAAGGAGCAGTAGCCGTGCGGTTGGATGTAGTTACTGAGGCCCAGTTGGTCTCAGGCATATCTTGTATCGGGGATTTTTCGCAAAAGTTTAGGGGGGCGCCGTGAATCGCGCTTCTCAACTTTCTGTATTTGCTGATCGCGATCCCGCGAATCCTATTCTCCTGTGCGACTTGCTGGATGAGTTGCTGTCGGCCGCTCTTGTCGACGAGGCAACAACGCGCATCGCAACCGCGCCTGCGGTGTTGCGTGAATTGCCGGGCGTGCGCTTTCGGGAAGCGCGTTGCGCCCTGTTGCGTGGTGACGCTAAGGCTGCCGTCGATCTGCTTCAACCTTTGCTGACGGACATGAGGGACGCGCCGGCCGGTGTCGTTCACGACCTCGCTTATGCGCAGTTTGTGCAAGGCCAATTCGACGAAGCGATGGAGACGTTGTCGCGCGTGGGCGAACAGCGTGGGGACCTGGTTGCCGTGGCGTTGCTCAAGGCCAGAATCTTTCATCGCCAACAGCAATGGAGCGCTGCATTAGAAGTGTTGGCGCCGATCCAAGACGACACCCGCTTGCCAGAAGTGCAGGGCATGCGTGCGCTGCTATTGCTGGACATGGGAGACACAGCTCGCGCATCGACCGAGGCAGAGCAGGCGCTGAATGGCGATCCCGATCAACATGAGGCCTGCATCGTTTGCGGCACCTTGGCGTTGTGGTCACAGCGCTTGCAGGAATCGACCGTCACGTTCGAGCGGGTGCTTGCCAAGCATCCCGAGTCGGGTCGCGCATGGCTTGGTTTGGGTCAAGATCTGATGCTGCGCGGCGACGTGCCGGCCGCACGGGCTCTACTTACACGAGCATCGATTCAGATGCCTGACCATATCGGTACGTGGCATGCCCTGGCGTGGTGCAAGTTGCTGGAAGGTGATCTGGCGGGCGCGAAACACAGTTTTGATAAGGCGTTTGCGCTCGACAGAACCTTCGGTGAAACACACGGTGGCTTCGCCCTCGTGCATGCCCTGCGCGGTGAGCGCAAGGAAGCCGAAGAGTCGATCAAGCGCGCGATGCGGTTGGATCCGCAAGGGCGTTCCGCTCGCTACGCGCAAAGCGTGTTGCTATTCGATGAAGGGCGCGTCGACGAAGCGCGCGAGATCACGGATGACATCCTGGCGCGTACGCCAGGCGCCGGCGCGGTGCCCGCGGATTTCATCTTCAGACTTCGCGAAATCGTGCGTCCGAGGGGGTAGCCATGGATAGCGATACCGCCATGCATCTGCTTTCTGAAACGTTGCTCACGGCGGCAAAGGTTTCTGCGCCGATTCTGCTGGCAACCCTGGCAGTAGGTGTGGTGATCTCGATTCTGCAAGTAGTGACGCAAATACAGGAAATGACGCTGACATTCATTCCCAAACTGATCACCGTTGTGGCGATGTTTCTCATCGTCGGCGCTTGGATGATGGCCGTCGTGGTCGAGTTTTCGAAGCATTTGTTCGGTCTTATTGCAGGGATGTAAGCACGTGGGAGCAGTTGATCCATTCATCGGAGCTTTTCTTCTCGCCATGGCGAGATTTGCGCCGTTGCTGATGGTGCCGGCGTTTACGCCCTTCAACTGGGTGCCGGCTTCGATTCGCATGTGCATTTTGCTGGCACTGACCATGTTGGCAGTGGGCGTCAATCAACCGCCCGTGACACATCTGGATCCGGATCACCCGCTGCCGTTCGTGCTGGCCATCGCAGGGGAGTGTGTCTTTGGTTTTACGCTGAGCCTGGCGGTATTTCTGCCGATTGCAGCGCTGGGCTTCTCCGCGCGCGTGCTGGATATCCAATCGGGCGTCGCGGCGGCAAGCCTGTTCAATCCCACGACGCATGCTGCCGAGGCCCTTGCCGGAACCGTGGTTCAGTGGGCCGGCATGCTGGTGTTTTTTGCACTCGGGATGCATTTGCTATTGCTGCAAGGCATGGTGACGTCGATCAAGGTCGTGCCGCTCGGCAGTGGCGGCCTGCTGTTCTCGTCGGATGTATTGCTATCCAAGCTCTCCTCGCAGTTCATGCTGGGATTGATGGTGTCGGCGCCCACCATGATCGGTTTGTTTGCCATCGACCTCGTCGTGGCTTATGCCAGTCGTTCGATGCCGCAGGCCAATGTCTATTTCGTGGCGCTGCCTATCAAGGTCATGGCGGGTTTTGTGCTGTTGGCAGGGTCGTTGCGTTATGCGCCGCCGCTTATCGAGCGGATGTACCGCGACGCATTCACCGTGTTCTCGCCGTTGGGGGTGCACTGATGGACGACGACGACCAGACCAAGACCGAACAGCCCACATCATTCCGCCTGCAGGAGGCGCGCGAGCGTGGTCAGGTGCCGCGTAGCGCGGACTTGAGCGGTGTGTTGGTAGTCATTGTTTTCAGCATCGCCTTGGCGTCGTCGTCGTACAACGTTGCCGCGGCGCTCGCTCGTTCAGTGAGTCGCACGATACTCATGGCGGGTAACGCGCCGACGCCTTCGGCGAGTCTGATGAATTGGTTGCAACGTACCTTCCAGCCGACATGGCAGGCGATCCTGCCGGTTGCGATGGCCATGGTCGTGGCAGCCGTGGTCGGCAACCTGGTGCAAACGGGGCCAGTTTTCAGCACCGATCCATTGAAGCCGGATTTCAGCCGTCTGAACCCGGTGCAGGGCGCCAAGCGTATCTTCTCGCTGCGCCTGCTGTGGGAGTTGTTCAAACTCACCTTGAAATTGGGTGTGCTCGGCGGTCTGGCCTGGGTGTTGGCGGCGAGTATTGGACGGAAAGTCCAGGCCGCGGCGTTCGCGGCGCCGTCGAGCATCGGCATGTTGCTGCGCTCAACCTACATCCAGGTGACGACGTGGATGCTTGTGTTGCTGGGCCTGATCGCGCTGTTCGACCTGTGGTTCACGCGCCGTGAATACATCCGCAAGCTGCGCATGAGCCGCCGCGATATCAAGGATGAGGTGAAACGGCGTGAGGGCGATCCCGATATCCGCAATAAGCGTCGACGTTTAATGGTCGAACTGCTGAAACATTCGCGCTCGGTGCGGCGTGTACCCGAAGCGGACGTGTTGCTGACCAATCCCACCCATTTGGCCATCGCACTGAAATACCGCCCGAAAACAATGCGCTCGCCGGTGGTGTTATCCAAAGGCAGCGACGCCGTGGCGGCGCGCATGCGTATGCTAGCGGCGCAGTCAGGTGTGCCTTGCCTGCGTTCGCCGGAACTGGCGCGCGCGCTGTACCGCGAATGTAAGGTCGATCGCGCCGTGCCAGCCCGCTTGTATAAGCCGCTGGCGCCGATCTATCGCTGGCTGATGAAGCGCCCCGGTAACAGGATCTTTTCGTGAACGCATTGTTCGGCCAGCTATGGAGCGGTAAGCGCGACACGATTCTCGTGCTGGGAATGATCGCGATTCTGGTCATCCTGTTCACGCCGATTCCGTCAGCGTTGCTGGACTTTTTGTTGGTGCTCAATTTCACTGGCGCGCTGCTGGTGTTGCTGATTACGTTCTTCACTGACACACCACTGAGCTTTTCGACCTTTCCGTCGCTTTTGCTCATCACCACACTGTTCCGGTTGGCGTTGAATATCTCCGCCACGCGCCTGATTCTCGATAGCGGCAATGCCGGTCGCGTCATCAATGCCATTGGCGCTTATGTCGTGGGTGGCAACTACGTTATTGGTTTGGTGGTGTTCCTGATCCTGGTGGTCGTGCAGTATGTGGTGGTGACCAGCGGTGCGCAGCGCGTCGCTGAAGTTGCGGCGCGTTTCACGTTGGACAGCATGCCCGGCAAGCAGATGAGCATCGACGCCGACATGAACATGGGGCTGATCGACGAGCACGAGGCAAAGCGCCGGCGCAGCCAGGTTGAAAAGGAAGCCAGCTTCTACGGTGCGATGGATGGCGCCACCAAGTTCGTCAAGGGTGATGCCATCGCCGGCATCATGATCATCCTGATCGACATCATCGGTGGTCTTGCGGTGGGCATGGTTCAACGCGGCCTGCCATGGGCCGAAGCTGCGCATCGCTATACCTTGCTCACGGTGGGTGACGGCATCGTCACGCAGATTCCGTCGCTGGTCATCGCTGTGGCGACAGGCATCATCATCACGCGCGCCGCGTCGGATGCGCAGCTTGGCACTGAGATTGCGCGCCAGGTACTGTCGAGTTCACGCACGCTGCTGATCGTCTCACTCTCTATCGCCGGTTTGCTGTTGTTGCCGGGCCTTCCCGCATGGCCCGTGCTGTTGGTCCTGCTGGGCGTGGGAACAATGACGTTCTTCGCTGCGCGGTCCAGCAACCCCGCCGAGGAAAAGAAAGAAGAGGTGACCGAGCCGCAGGCGAAGCGCGACGAAGAAGATTTGTACCGTCTCTTGTCGGTCGAGCCGATCGAGATTCATCTGGGCAGCGGTATTGCCGCGACATACAAGGCGCGTGGACTCGATCTGGGCGATCGCATCAGTACATTCCGCAAGCAATTCGCGCTCGACTGCGGTTTCATTCTTCCGAAGGTCAAGCTGATCCAAGGGTCACCCTTGGCCGAGGACGCTTACGAGATCCAAGTGCAAGGGTCTCGGGTTGGTCGTGGAGAGTTGCGGTTCGATGCCTTGCTGGCGATCAATCCCGGCGGCAAGCGGCCCAAGCTCGATGGCCGTGAAACACGCGATCCAGCCTATGGATTGCCCGCGCAATGGATTGATCCCGATCAACGGCAGTATGCACGTGGTGCGGGCTACACGCTGGTCGATCCCGAAACCGTACTGATCACTCACCTCGGTGAAGTCACCAAACGTCATGCGCCGGAACTGCTGACACGTGCGGAGACCGAACGGTTAGTAGCGCGCGTTCGCGAACAGCAAGTCTCGCTAGTCGATGAGCTGATTCCTGGCGTGATGTCGTACACCGATGTGCAGAAGGTGCTGCAGCAGCTTTTGCGTGAGCAGGTCAGCATCCGCAACGTCGAAACCATTCTCGAAGTGCTGGTCGATGCCGGCAAGACACACAAGCAAACCGAAGATCTGGTCGAACGCGTACGTGAACGATTGGGACCGTCCATCTGCCAGCGTGTGAGCAATGCACAAGGCGAACTGCATGTGCTTACCTTGGCGCCAGAATTGGAACGCTCCATCGTTTCCGCTGTGCGGCAGCGCGAAGGTGCTGGTGCGCTTGTTGCCGACCTAGGCCAGCTTGAGGCCTTGCTTAGCGGCCTGGCCAAGCAGTCGGAGGCCATGATGGCGCGCAGCCATCTGCCGGTCCTGCTTTGTCCGAGCTTGGTGCGCAGACATCTGCGCGCATTGATTCAACGCAGTCTGCCGCACGTCACCGTGTTGGGAATCAACGAAGTGCCTTCCACCGTCATGGTCAAGGCCTTCGGCACCGTCACCGCATCAGCCGTCGCTGCATAAGGAATCCCATGAGCAATATCGTTCCCGGTATCGCCCGTTATCTCAGCAACGACGTCGATGCGCTCGACGTACTGAGCCAGAACGTTGCCAACATGCGAACAGCCGGCTATCGCGCCGAGCGACTGGCCGTGGATTTTCGGACCGGTTTGTTGGAAAACACCCCTACGCTGGACATGGCTGATGGCAGCCTGACCACCACCGGGCATCCGCTGGATGTGGCTATTCGCGGACCGGGCTTTTTCGCGGTGGATGTCAATGGTCAGACCATGCTGACGCGTGATGGCCAATTTCATATCGATGCGGATCAGCAGTTGGTCGATTCGGCTGGGCACCCCGTGTTGGGGCAATCAGGGCCGATCACGCTCAGTCACTCCAATGTACACATCGATGCTTCCGGTGCGATTACCGACGGCAAGGACAGCGTCGACAGCTTGCGTATCGTGGATGTCGACAAGCCCAGCGCGTTGCGCGATATGGGCGACGGTCTTTACTCCTATAGCGGGGACGATGGCGAGTTCATTGGTCGCGTCCAGCAGGGCGCGCTGGAACAGTCAAACGTCGACCCGGGCGAGGAAATGGTGCGTCTCATGGCGCTATCGCGGCACGCGCAGTCGGTGCAGCGCGCTATCCAGGCTTACGACGCAGCTTTACAGGAAGGCATCAACCATATCGGCGACAACTCCTAAGGACGCAATCATGATCGACGCTCTATACATTGCCACGTCCGGTCTGCAGAGCACGCAGAGCCAGATTGATACGTTGTCCAACAATCTCTCCAATATGCAGACGCCCGGCTTCAAGTCGCAGCGGGTTTCCTTCGGTGACATCGCGGTGATCACGCCGTCGCAAGTGCAGGCGGGTCTCACGCCGAGCCAGACGGGTGCGGGAACAGAGGTGATATCCACCAGTTCGGTGTTCTCGCAGGGGACGATGTCGCAGACCGGCAACACCTGGGACGTCGGTATTCAGGGCGAAGGCTTTCTGGAAGTGGTCGACTCCAACGGCAATCATCTCTATACCCGCGACGGACAGCTGCATGTGGATAGCGATGGCTACCTGGCTGCCGCTGACGGCAGCCGATTGTCGCAGCAGATCCAGGTTCCACCGGACGCCAGCAATATCACGATCAACCAGAACGGCCAGATTTACGCGCAGGTGGGTGGCAGCACCAGCCAGACCCTATTGGGTACTTTCGAACTGAGCACTTTTCCTTCGCCGGAAGGTTTGCAATCGGTCGGCAGCAACAACTATGTGCCGACTCAGGCGTCGGGCGACCCCAGCGTTGGCAAACCGAATGACAGCGGCGTCGGCGCGATCCTGCAAGGCTCCCTTGAAAGTTCCAACGTCGACATGGTCAGCGAAATGGCAACGCTGGTGATCGCACAGCGTGCCTACCAGCTTAACGCGCGCGTGTTGCAGGCATCGGACCAGATCCTCGACACCATCAACAACCTGCGTCAGTAATCATGCGTCGACTGCTGTCCGCCGTCTTGCTGGTTACGCTACCGCTGTATGCATCTGCCTCGCCGATGCTGCAGACGGTGGCGTCCGCACGCATGGTGGACGTGGCGCGTTCTGAATTGGACGCATGCCTCGGCGACGACAAGGCTGTAGCGCAGGTGTCCGTTGTCGGCAAACCCGAAGATGTACAGGTGTTGCCCGGTAAGCTCGTGATCAATGCGCGAAAGCCAGAAGGTCGGTGGCCTCGCGCCCGGGTCGGCATGCCGGTGGATATCAGCGTGAACGGCGAAATGGTGCGCTCAGCGACAGTCTGGTTTGCCGTCAGTGTTCACCATGACATACCGGGCTACACCACAGATGCCGCGATGGGCACCGTGGCTTCGACATTGAAGTTCGCGCCGCATGATGCCGATGTCGCGGCATTGCAGGGGGGGCTGGTCACTGATCCGCACCAATTGGAGGGCATGCGGCTGCGTCATGCAGTGCTGGCGGGAAGCCCGGTGCTGCTCGAAGACTTCGAGCACATCCCGGATGTCGATCGACAGCAACGTGTCGACGTACTCGCCTCGTATGGCGTGATCAAGTTGGAGACCAAAGGCACGGCTATTGGGCGCGGCAATACGGGCGATACCGTCCTGGTGTTGGTCGATGGCGCCGAATCACCCGTGCGCGGGCGCATTACCGACAAAGGAGTGGTGCAAGTTGTCGACTAGATATTTCCTTATCGCCGTGTTGGTGCTTAATTGCGCTGGCTTTACCGCGCATGCGCAGACGTCCTCCGGCTCGATGATCAACCCGGATACTTACCATGGCCTGGCGGCAGATCGCCGTGCCCATCAGGTGGGTGACACGCTGACCGTACTCGTCACCGAAACAGCACGTGCAACGGCCAGCGCCAACACAGATGCCAGTGGCAGCGTGCAACTTGGTGCCAATACGCAGACGCATAACGGCACCCACAACTACGGTCTGGGCCTCAATGGTGACGACCAGGGGCAGGGCAATACTACCCGTGCTGGAACTTTGCAGGCCCAGCTTGCGGTGCGCGTGGTGGCTGTCGAGGGCGACGGCATGCTGCGCATTCACGGTGAGCAAACCGTGGAAATCAATGGCGAGAAGCAGCAATTCTTGCTTGCAGGTTTGGTACGGCCTGAAGACATCTCGCCGAACAACACCATTCCGTCCAACCGGATCAGCGAAGCCGACATCCACTACACCGGCAAGGGAGATATTTCCACCGCCCAACGCCACAGCATTCTTTATCGCATTACGCGTTGGTTGGGTCTGATATGAAACGCATGCTTATCGTTTTATTGCTCACTCTGTTTGCCAGCGCGCCCGCGCTAGCGGACGGCAACAGCGTTCGCTTGAAGGAAATTGCGCGGGTTCAGGGCGTTCGCGACAACGCGTTGGTTGGCTATGGTCTTGTCATCGGCCTGGCCGGTACCGGCGATAGCACCAAGAATCGGCTTACCGTGCAATCGGTCGCCAACACGTTGAGCCATTTCGGCGTCAACATCAGTCCCGACGATCTCAATAGCCGCAACGTGGCGGCGGTGATGGTTACCGCGACTTTGCCGGCGTTTGCCGAATCCGGCCAGAAACTCGACGTATCGGTGTCCTCCCTGGGAGATGCACGCAGCTTGAGCGGTGGCATCTTGCTGCTTACTCCGCTCAATGGGCCCGACGGCAAGCTGTATGCATTGGCGCAGGGCGCATTGTCGGTGGGTGGCTACGAGGTGCGCGCATTCGGTAGCCTGGATCAGAAAAATCATCCAACGGTGGGTCGGGTTCCGGACGGCGCGACGGTGGAGCGCGAAGCACCGCTGGGCTTTGGCGACGATGGCCGATCGCTCGATGTCGTGCTGTATCAGCCCGATTTCACCACGGCCGAACGCATCGCCGAGTCCTTGCGCAGCAATGCTGGCGTGGAAGCAGTGGCAGAGCATGCCGGCAAAGTGCACGTCACCTTCTCGACGCCGCCGCCAGACATCGTGCGTACGATCTCGATGATCGAGAACGTGACTGTCACGCCGGACCAGATTGCACGCGTCGTGGTCAACGAGCGCACTGGCACGGTGGTGTCAGGAGGCGATGTTCGCCTGGGCGCAGTCACCATTTCGCAAGGCGATCTGCGCATTCAAGTACAGACCGACTATCTCGTATCGCAACCCGACGGTGTGTTGGTGAATCCCTCACGCAATATCGGTACGGCTGTCGTACCGCAAGCCAATATCAACGTGCAGGATCCGGAGGCGAAGTTGGTGAGCATTCCCAATGGCGCCACTGTATCGGATCTGATCGCGGCGTTGCGCGCGATCCATCTTTCCACGCGCGACGTCATCACCATTTTGCAATCGATTAAGGACGCCGGCGCCCTGCGCGGCGAGCTGGTGATTCAATGAGGAGGCACCCATGGATTTGACGACCGAAGCCTTGCGTCTTGGCATCAGCATGGCTCGTGTGCGGGCTGAAGTGGCTAGCGCAAACATTGCCAATGTCGATGTCGGCAGTTATCGCCCGCAGCGCGCCGATTTCGCCCAGGCCACCGGATTATTGAAGGAAGCCGCAGATCAGCCTTCGATGGACACCGAAAGCTTGCAGGCCATTACGCCGCGGTCGCTGGGTGATTCCGTACATGTGGCTAATCCTGATCTCAGCGCGCCGGTTAATCTGGATGACGAGGTCGCGGAATTGGAAACCGCCAGTGTCGATTTTCAATCGCTGACGACGGTGATGTCGCGGCGCTTCGCGTTGATGCAACTGGCCTTGGCCGGGAGGGATTGAACATGGTCGTCGACCAGATTTTTACCGCCACGCGATTCGGACTCGAGTACGAGCGCCTTCGTTTGGAAGCGGCCAGTCACAACATCGCTGTCGCCAATACACCCAACCAGCCCGGCCATCTGGCGCGCTTGATGCGCGTCAGCGCGCCCTACGCGGCTGATTTCGACGCCATGCTCGGTACGACGGGACACAGTGTTCCTTCCGATCCAGTGATGCTGGCAACCGATGCGACGATGCGTGAAGAACACGATCCTACGGATCCAGCGGCCGACAAGAACGGCATGGTCAGCTATCCGCGTGTCGATATGGTCACGGAGATGAGCACGCTAATGGAAGCCAGTCGTGCCTATGAAGCCAACGTACGCGCGTTCAATACATTGCGCAGCATGGCATTGCATGCGCTAGACGTAGGAGGCAACTCATGAATGTGATGCCTATCGATGGTTCTTCGTCCATCTCGCCTATTGAGATGCGTGAGAGCAGCCTCGATCAGATCGATCAGCGTGGTCCGGGCTTCATTCAAATGCTTGGCTCTCAGGTTGACGAACTCAACGGAAGCCTCAACCAGGCTGATCAAGCAGCGCGCGCGTTGGCGGCAGGTGAAGACGTGCCGGTACACGACGTCATGATCGCCATGGAGCACGCTCGTCTGAAATTGCAGTTGGCCGTGGAAGTACGCAATCGGGTCGTCGACGCCTATCAGAACCTCACCAACATGCAGCTGTAGTGCGTGCAGGACGGTAACGGTAGAAATCGCCATAAAGGAATCTTGGAGTAAGTATGCGGCAGTTTTTTGCGTCCATGTCCAACCGCGCGCGCATGGCGTTCGTGATAGGAGTCGTGCTGATAGCGGGCGTCGTTGGTGCGGCGTCGTGGTGGGTCATGCACCCGCCATATGGGGTTCTGTTTCGCGATCTACGCGAATCCGATGCTGCTGAAATCACCGCCACGCTCGATCAGATGCAGATGCCTTATCGCCTCGCCGATGAGGGAAAGACCATTCTTGTGCCAGATGGTCAGGTCTATGAGACGCGCATGAAGCTCGTTTCGCAGGGTGTGCCCAAGGGCGGTAGCGTTGGTTTCGAACTCTTCAAGGACTCCGACTACGGTGTCACCGAGTTTGCGCAGAAGATCAATTTTCAGCGCGCGCTGCAGGGCGAGCTAGAACGAACGATCTCCGCGTTAGATGAAGTGGCCTCGGCGCGCGTCCATCTGACGATCAGGCGTTCAGATTTGTTCGCGCCCGATCAAGACCCTTCAAAAGCATCAGTGACGTTGAGTTTGCGCCCCAACAAACATCTGGATGCACGCGAGGTCGCAGGTGTTCAGCGGCTTGTCGCATCCGCGGTGGATGGTTTGGCGCCGGAGACCGTGGTGGTGCTCGACGATAAGGGTATGGTGCTGTCCGGATATGCGGCGGGTGGGCAGAACGGCGCCCTGAACTCTGACAGCCTCGACGCGCAAACCCAAATGGAAAACCAGCTTCGCGCGCGCGTTGGCGACTTGCTGCATCGTGTCCTTCGCACGGACAACTTTACCGTGTCCGTGGATGTGAGCCTGAATTACGACCACGTCAAACAGGTGCGCGAACAACTCATCGCCCAAGGGAAGGACGGCAACGGCCTGCTGGTGCACGAAAAGATCAACTCGAGCGGGCATGGTGTTGATGAGGCTGACCCCGATCACGCCAAAGGTGGTTCGACGAGCAGCGATCGCGACGTAGAGTACGCACACGGTCGCGAGCAGGAAGAGGTGGATCAGGCTCCTGGTCGTGTCGGGCGTATATCGGTTGGTATTGTTATTCCGGCCATGCTGTCGCCCAACGAGATCAGCAAGCTGACCGATGTCGTATCGGCGGGCCTTGGACTCGATGCAGCACGCGGCGACAAGGTGGACATCGCGGCCATTGCGCCGCCCGAACCTGTTGCCGCACCCGTACCGAATAATGACAGCGCAGCACTGTCGCATCTGGATACGAACGCCACGACGACTGTGACGGCGACGGCTGACGAGGCGGGTTCTTCCGCCGTAGTGGCAAGTAAATACTGGTGGATTTACCCCGTTATCGTGGCGCTGGTTCTATTTCTGGTCGGTGCTTTGCTCATGGCGGCTCGTACGGGTACGCCGCGTCGCCTGACGATGTCGGAGCGCGAAGCGGCATTGCTACGCTTGCGCCAATGGATTGAAGCCTCCGAGGTGGAGCGGTGAATACGGCAGGAGCCAGGAAGGCTGCGTTGGCATTGGCGACCATGCATCCGGCGGATCGCCGCTGGGTGCTCGCGCGTCTGCCGGAAGCGTGGCGCGGCATGCTCCATCCGCTGATCAACGAAGCGCAGCGCTACACCACGCTCGATGCCGAACTTCTGCGCGCGGTGCTCGCCGATGAGCCGACCTATCTGGCGCGGGAAGTGCCGCCACCGGATGTGTTGATCGTGGTTCTGGATCGCCTTTCTACCGCTTGGGCCGCGCGCGTGCTAGCGGCGGCTGCGCCCGATCACGCAGAGATTTACTTGGCAGCTTGCGATAAATCCCGAGCAGAGTCGATGCGGCATGAATTGAGTCGTCTGCGTGATCCACTTCCTTCCGCATTGGCGGACGCATTGGCGCGCTATCTCGATACGGCGGCTCAATCGGGCCGTACAGCCGGAGCAGCATTGTGATTCGTCGTCTGCAGCACGAGGATCTACTCGAAAGCATCACGCCACGCGCAGTGATCGGTGGACGAGTGCTGCAGCCAGCCGCGCCAGACGCACTGCCGCAAGCAGACGAACAGGATGCACAGGCTTATCGCCAAGGTTACGCCGAAGGATTCCAGGCCGGTGAAGAGGATGGGCGGCGCGAAGCCGAACAGTACCAGCAGGCATGGGAACAGGAGACTCGCCAGTTTCTCGAGCAAGAAAGGCAATTACTGGTGCGCGAACGAGAAGAGCTCGCCGCATTGGTCGTAGGCCTTAATGAACAACTGGGTGCTCAAAGCGAAGAGATGGAGAAGCTTGCTTTCGAGCTGGCGCTGGCCAGTCTTTCGCAAGCATTTAGTGCCATGCAAGCTGATGGAGAACTCCTGCAGCGATTGTGCGGGCAGATGGCAGAGGCCTATAGAAGTAAGGCCACGCAGCTTGAGGTATCGGCTACCGACCGTGCTCATCTGCCCGAGCAGATCGAAGGGCTCGATATTGTTGTCGACTATGGCTTGTCGTCCGGGGAGTGCCGGATCGTGACGGAGCGGGGTTACGCGGAAAGCTCCGTTGCCATGCGATTAGAGGCGATCCATGGCGCGATGCTCGAAGCGCTAGGCATAGATCGCCTATGACTACAATGTTGGCCCTCGATCGTTATGCCGATGCGCTGCAGCGCAGACCGTTCACACGCGAATACGGCCATCTGCTGAGTTTCAACGGCCTGGTGATCGAAGCCAGTGGGCCGGACGTAAAAATCGGCGAACTTTGCGAGATCGACGCGCATGCAAGTGGCCAGAA
>JAATFF010000101.1 GCA_015655335.1 Lysobacterales bacterium
CCACCCGATCCCATCCCGAACTCGGAAGTGAAACGCAGCTGCGCCGATGGTAGTGTGGCATTGCCCATGCAAGAGTAGGTCACCGCCAGGGGCTTCATCCTAAAACCCTCTCTCCGACTTCGGAGAGAGGGTTTTTCTTTATGCGATTGATCGTGTGTCATAGGCCATTGCCGTCCTCAGGCTTTCCTTAGAAGCGTGCAGTCTTTTGCAGCTGAAGGGCTTTCGCTGAGGCATGATCGACATGCTCGGACATGCTCGGATACGTACCATCCGAAATGCAGCCAGACGAACGGAATTGAAACTTGCTTATCGCCTATGATGCGATATCGGACCAGCTCGACCGGTGCATTCGTCGAGGAGTAGAGCCGTGTTTGTCAATGTCGAAACGCGACGTCAACCTCGCTTGCATTGGGCTGCTGTCCTGCTGGTTGGTCTCTGCGTTGTAACTTTCGTCGTACTCGCATTGATGCCGCCGCCGCGTCGCATCACCTTTTTACTGGAATGGGGAACCATTCCAGCCAATATTTTCGATGCCCACCAGCCGATCTGGCAGCAGCTGCGGGATCCGTCCTTGTTTCGTCTGGTCACGGCGTTATTTATTCACGTCGCATGGCTTCATTTGCTCAGCAACTTGCTGTTCCTGATGATCTTCGGCGTTCCGGCGGAGCGCACGTTGGGATCGTTGCGCTTTCTTATGCTGTTTCTGCTCGGTGGCGTGGTGGCGAATTTGGCCGGTGCGTTATCACTGGCAGGCGTAATCAGGCCGATTATCGGTTGCAGCGGCGCAGTGTCGGCTGTGCTGGGCGCCTACGTGTCGCTTTTTCCGCGCGCCCGATTGGGTTTGGTCTTGCCGCTCGGGCTCTACCTGGAATTTGTACGTGTGCCGGCGTTCCTGCTCATCGGCATCTGGGCACTTTTGCAGCTACTCTTTAGCTACGTCGGCCCCAGCTACGGCGGCTATGCGTGGTGGACTCACGTTGCCGGCTTTTTGTTCGGCGTCTTATTTGCGTTGTTGTCACGCGGCGCAATTGTGCGTCGCATGCGTCGGTAAAATAACTAATGCGCAACCAGAAGCTCTACAAAGTTACCTTTCTGCACTTGGGTAAGTGCTATGAACTTTATGCCCGCCATGTCGCGTCGAGCGGGCTATGGGGCTTCACCGAAGTAGGCGATCTGGTGTTCGAACCGGTCGGAGAAGGTCTTGTGGTCGATCCCACCGAAGAACGCCTGCGAGAGGAGTTCAAGGACACGCGCGTGCTCCATTTGCCGATGCAAGCGGTCGTCCGTATCGAAGAAGTAGAGCGCAAAGGCGCATTGGCCATCCGCGATGCGGCAGATGGTCAGAAGGTGATGCCGTTTCCGATGCCTCCGCGCAATCGCTGAGCGTCGTCTCAGCGAGGTCCTCGGTTGAGTCCGTGATGTCTTGAGAACATCTTCAGCAATCGCCGCGCACTAGGTGTTGCCGCGACTTGCCGGAATGCGTGATGGGGATCGAAGCCTTCGCGGCGCATATCGTGGTGTTTGCGCTTGATGTAGGCGCGCATCACATCAGCGTTGAATTCGGGATGAAATTGCACGCTGATGGCATTACGACCGTAGCGAAGCAGATGGTGCGGATCGCGCGCCGAGCGAGCTATCACCTGAGTGTCCTTGGGGATCTCCAGCACACTTTGCTCATGCGTGGTATGCGCCCGGAATTCGGCCGGTAACTGCGCGGCAAGCGGATCGTGCGCAGCCGCAGGCAGCAATTCAATCGGTAGCGTGCCTATTTCGCGACCACCAGGCAAATAATCGACGCGGCCGCCTAACGCGTGAGCCATCAGCTGATGACCGTAGCAGACGCCGAGCAATGGCAGATCAACATCCATCGCGTCGCGAATCCACCCGGCTGTGCGTTCGCTCCATGGCGCGCGCTCAGTAACCATGGCGGCCGAACCTGTGATCAGCGCGCCAGAAACTTCTTGCGGTGCAGGCAGTGTTTCGCCGGCGGCAACATCGATGACATGCAGTTGCTGTGGCGCCAATTGAGCGCCAAGCCGAAACCAATGGGGAAAGTCACCATGGCGTTCGCGGATGTTGTCGGGGGCTTGGCCGGTGCGGATGATCAGTACAGGTTTCATGCAACGAGATGAGAAGTCGACCGGCAATGTTCAGGGAAGGGAATCTTCAATTTGCTCGACCGGCGGCAGTACCGTTAGCACCTCTTGCACGGTCGTCAATCCACGTGCGACTTGGTCCGCCGCCGAGATGCGCAGCGGCCGCATGCCTTGAGCGAGCGCCGCCTGTCCGAAACGAATCAGATCAAGTTGAGCGCTAACCAAACCACGCAGTCGCGGACTTAGCTCCATCATTTCGTAGATGCCGGTACGACCGGTAAATCCAGTGTTGCGGCATTCGAGGCAGCCAACGGGCTTGCACACGCGCTCGGGAACCGGAATAGACCAGCCATGCGTCAGCACGGCCCACTCGTGCGGATCTTGTTGTGTCTCGAGTTTGCAGTGAGGACACAACGTGCGTATCAATCGCTGCGCGACCACGCCAGTGAGTGTCGACTGGATTAGATAATGCGGCACACCCAGATCGAGCAAGCGGGTGACGGCGCTCGGCGCGTCGTTGGTGTGCAACGTCGACAGCACCAAGTGTCCAGTCAACGATGCTTGCACCGCCATTTGCGCGGTTTCCAGATCACGAATTTCGCCGATCATGATGATGTCCGGATCCTGGCGCAACAGCGTGCGCACACCGGTGGCGAAGTCCAGGTCAATCGACGCTTGCACCTGCATCTGGTTCAATTCGGGCGACACCATTTCGATCGGATCTTCGACCGTGCAGACATTGATGTCGGGTGTTGCCAGGTGTTTGAGCGTCGAGTACAGCGTGGTCGTCTTGCCCGATCCGGTGGGGCCGGTCACGAGCACGATGCCGTGCGGGCGCTCGACCATGCCGCGCCACAAGGCATCTTCGGACGGCGAGAAACCCAGCTGCGAAAAATCCTTGGCGACAATATCAGGATCGAAAATACGCATCACCAGCTTTTCGCCGAAAGCGGTAGGCATGCTGGAGATACGCAATTCCACTTCGCGTCCCGACGTAGCACGGGTTTTGATGCGGCCATCTTGCGGGCGACGCTTCTCCGCCACGTCCATGCGCGAAAGAATCTTGATGCGCGACGTCACGGCGGTCATCACCGGCGGCGGCAGTTCGAACACTTTGTGCATCACACCGTCGATGCGAAAACGCATGAGCCCGGCATCGCGGCGCGGCTCCAAATGAATGTCCGACGCGCGCTGCTCGAATGCGTATTGCAACAGCCAATCCACGATGTGTACGACATGCCGGTCGTCCGCGCCAACTTCGCCGGCTTTGCCAAGCTCCAGCAACTGCTCGAAATTGAGGATCGCAGACGGATCGTAGCCGCTCTTGTTCTTGGCATCCCGGGCCAACTGGATCGAGCGTTGAACGCCGTAGAACTCTTGCAGATAACGATTGATGTCGATCGGACTGGACACCACGCGGTGCACGTCGCGCCGCAGCATCTGGGCCAGATCCTTCGCCCAGCTGTTGTCGAAAGGCTCGGCCGTCGCGAAGGTCACGTCGCCCGTTGTCGCGGCGACCGGCAGAATACGGTGGCGCTGGGCATAGGCGTGGCTGATTACCTGGGTCACCGATGCGACGTTGATCTTCATCGGATCGATTTTCATATACGGCAAGTCAGCGTGCCCGGCCAGCCATTCGGTCAAACCTTCCAGGCTGAGCGGTCGCCCGGGATCGCGCTGATTGATGAGCTTGGCGTTGGCGATGATCACCAGGGGATTCAGCTCCACCGTACTGCGGCCGGCGCGATTGCCCATCCGCAACTGCTTGGCATCGTCGGCTGAGACATGGCCATCGACCACCAGAGCGGCCAGTACGTCATCCAGGACAAGCCGGCCGCGGCGGCCGAGTAGGGAGGCGATTTGTGGAATGGCTGCCATCTGCTTGAAACCCCTCTTGGGCATCGATTAACGCCAAAAAACGGCGGAAAGATGCGCTACGGCTATACTAACGCGCTTTACACACGGTTACGGAAAGCGATGTCCGCGCCTACCTTCCAGGATGTGATCCAGACCCTCAACCGCTACTGGGCGGCGCAGGGTTGCGTGCTACTGCAGCCTCTCGATACCGAGGTCGGCGCAGGCACCTTCCACCCCGCCACCTTCTTGCGAGCACTGGGTCCGGAGCCGTGGGCCGCCGCTTATGTGCAGCCCTCGCGACGCCCTACCGACGGGCGCTACGGCGAAAATCCAAACCGCTTGCAGCATTACTACCAGTATCAGGTGGTCATGAAGCCCAATCCCGAGAACATTCTGGAGCTCTACATAGGCTCTCTGAAAGAACTCGGTCTCGACCCGCAGGTGCATGACCTGCGCTTCGTCGAGGACAACTGGGAGTCGCCCACCTTGGGCGCGTGGGGGTTGGGTTGGGAGGTTTGGCTCAACGGCATGGAAGTCACCCAGTTCACCTATTTCCAGCAGGCCGGCGGCCTGGAATGCAGGCCGGTCACCGGTGAGATCACCTACGGCCTGGAACGGCTGACCATGTATCTGCAGAACGTCGACAACGTCTACGACCTGGTCTGGACGGAAGGCCCGCGCGGCAAAGTCACCTACGGCGATGTGTTCCATCAGAACGAGGTGGAGCAAAGCACCTACAACTTCGAACACGCGAACGTAGCAGAGCTGCTGCGCTGGTTCGACGTGTGCGAGGCAGAAGCTAGCAAGCTGATTGCGGCAGGCTTGCCGTTACCCGCGTATGAGCAGGTGATGAAAGCCAGCCACACCTTCAATCTGCTCGACGCACGGCGCGCGATCAGTGTTACCGAACGTCAGCGTTACATTCTGCGCGTACGCACCCTATCCCGCAGCGTGGCCGAAGCGTATGTAGCTCAGCGCGAAAAGCTCGGTTTTCCAGGCCTAAAGGTTAACGAGTCCTCCAAGAGCGGCAAGGAGCAGGCTGCATGAGCGCTGCCAAATCACTGCTCATCGAACTGGGCACGGAAGAACTGCCGCCGAAGGCACTGGACGAACTCGGTGCTTCATTCCTGCGCGGCATCGCCGAAGGATTGAGCAAGCGCGGCATCGATGCGGAGCTCGATCGGGCGACGCTTTACGTTACGCCACGGCGTTTGGCCGTCCATATTCCAAACGTAGCGGTGGGTCAGCCGGCACAAGCACTCGAACGTCGAGGTCCCGCCGTGAACTCCGCAATGGATGCCGAAGGCAATCCAGGCAAAGCGCTGCTCGGTTTTGCGCAATCGTGCGGTGTCGGCGTCGAGCAGTTGGAAAAGCTGGAAACGGACAAAGGCGCGTGGTTTGTTTTTCGCACGGTAAAGCCCGGCCAGCCGGTTGCTTCGCTGTTGCCGGAAATCATCGACGAGGCGCTCAAGGGTTTACCCATTCCCAAACCCATGCGTTGGGCCGATCACGACTACACCTTCGTGCGTCCGGCGCACTGGCTGGTGATCCTTCATGGTGCGCAGATCGTCGATGGCGAAGTGCTTGGTCTGAAAAGTGGCCGCAAGTCGCGCGGTCACCGATTCATGCATCCCAATCCGGTCCACGTATCCGATGCGGACGGCTGGTTGGATGCGATGCGCGCGGCCAACGTGCTGGCCGATCCGCTTGAGCGTCGCCAGCGTGTTCGGGAGGAAGTCTCGCGCGCGGCCCTGCGCACCACGGGTATGCCGCGCCTGGACGACGCGCTACTGAACGAAATCGCCAATCTCACCGAATGGCCGGTGGCCATCGCTTGTACGTTCGAGCGCGAATTTCTCGAGGTGCCGCCCGAAGCGCTGGTTACCACGATGGAGGCGAACCAGAAGTTCGTGCCTGTGTTCGACGCACAAGGCAAACTCACCGAGCATTTCATCGGCGTCGCCAACATCGACAGCAAACAGCCGAACGAAATCCGAAAGGGTTATGAGCGTGTCATTCGCCCTCGCTTCGCCGACGCGAAGTTTTTCTGGGACGAAGACCTAAAAACGCCGCTTGCCAGTTACCAAGAGGCGCTGAAGAGCGTCACTTACCAGCAATCGCTCGGCAGCTTGTGGGCCAAGAGTGTGCGTGTGGCGGAACTGGCGCGTGTCGTCGCTAACCGTGTTGGCGTAGATGCGGGTCAGGCTACGCGCGCCGCAAGTCTCGCCAAGTGCGATCTGCTTACGCGCATGGTCGGCGAGTTCCCCGAGTTGCAAGGCGTGATGGGTCGTTACTACGCGCGCCACGATGGCGAGCCGGCCGACGTGGCCGATGCGCTGGACGGTATTTATCAACCGCGCTTTGCCGGCGACACGATCGCTGCGGGCAAGATTGGGCAGGTGCTTGCGGTGGCCGAACGCGCCGACACGCTGGCTGGCATCTTTGCCGTTGGCCTCAAGCCGAGCGGTAACAAGGACCCGTTTGCGTTGCGCCGTGCGGCGTTGGGTCTGGCGCGCACTTTGATCGAAGGCAAGCTCGACCTCAACCACAAAGCACTTTTCATCGAAGCGTTGGAATTGCTGCCAGAGGCGGCGCTTGCCACCGGACTTAAGCCAGCCAAAGACGGCAAAACTCCTGCTTTCGACGCCGGCCAGCGACGTGCCGCACTCGTGACGGAACTCAATGATTTCGCGCTAGAACGCCTGCGCGGCTACTACGCCGAGCAAGGATTTTCCCCGGAGCAATTCGAGTCCGTCCTGGCCGTTGCGCCCGAAACACTGGTCGATTTCGATCGACGCCTGCGTGCAGTGGCTGAGTTTGGACGTCGTTCCGAAGCGGCCAGTCTGGCGAGCGCCAACAAACGCGTCGCCAATATTCTGCGCAAGCAACAAGAAGAGCACGGTGCGCAAAGTGTCGGTAACCACGTCGATCCCGCGCATTTCGAGGCCGACGCTGAGCGTGCGTTGGCGCAGGCGCTGGAAGCGGCGCAGATCGACAACGCCGCTGCATTGCGCTGCGGTGATTACACCGCGGTGCTTGCACGATTGGCTCAGCTGCAGGCACCTGTCGATACATTCTTCGACAATGTGCTGGTGAACGCGGAGAACCCCGCCGTGCGCGCCAATCGGCTCGCATTGTTGGGCCGGTTGAAGGCGCAATTCACGGCGATCGCCGATATCGCGCGCTTGTAGTAAGCGTTGTCGGGGCATAAAAAAGGCAGCCGTTGGGCTTAATGCTGTTCACTTAAGCGGAGCAGCTTTTCGATTCACGGGATAGCGAGTCTTGGATATCTTGACGAACCTCGGCCTGGAAGGCCGAGGTCGTCTATCCAGAAACAGGTTGCCGATTCCGGCCCTGAGTTCAGCCAGTCG
>JAATFF010000115.1 GCA_015655335.1 Lysobacterales bacterium
ATGAGCGTGGACTTGCCCGATCCCGATACGCCGGTCACGCACGTGAACAATCCAGCGGGAACCGCTAGATCCACATGCTTGAGGTTGTTGCCACTAGCGCCTTTGAGGTAAAGCCACGAATCCTTGTCGAGCTGTTCGCGGCGTTCCTTGGGCACCTTGATCTCGCGCTTGCCGGACAAGTACTGGCCAGTGAGCGAACGCGGCGCGGAAAGGATGTCTTTCAATGTGCCTTGCGCCACGATCTCGCCACCATGCACGCCCGCACCGGGACCGATATCCAGCACGTGGTCGGCGGCGCGAATGGCATCTTCGTCATGCTCGACCACGATCACCGTATTGCCCAGATCGCGCAGACGTGTGAGTGTGCCAAGCAGGCGTTCGTTGTCGCGCTGATGCAAGCCGATCGAAGGTTCGTCAAGCACGTACATCACGCCGACCAGGCCGGCGCCGATCTGCGAAGCGAGACGAATGCGTTGCGCTTCGCCACCGGAGAGTGTGTCGGCCTGGCGATCGAGCGTGAGGTAGTTGAGACCCACATCGTTGAGGAAGCTCAGGCGTTCGCGAATTTCCTTGACGATCTTCACGGCGATTTCGCCGCGCCAGCCCGCCAGCTTCAACGTGTCGAAGAATGCCAGCGAATCGTCGATCGAACGGGCGGTCAACAGAGGCAGCGGCTGGTCGGCGACGAATACGTTGCGCGCCGAACGATTCAAGCGCTGTCCACCGCAATCGGGGCACGGATGATCGCTGATGTATTTCGCCAATTCTTCGCGTACGGCCGGCGATTCGGTTTCCTTATAACGCCGCTCCAGATTCGGCAGGATGCCTTCGAAAGCGTGCTCGCGCGTTACTTTGCCGCCGCGTTCGGTGAGATAGCTGAAGGCGATTTTTTCCTTGCCGCTGCCATACAGGACTGCCTGCTGCACCGCATTGGGCAATTTCTGCCACGGCGTTTCGACATCGAAACCGTAATGGTTGGCCAGCGACATGATCAGCTGGAAATAATGCGCGTTGCGTCGGTCCCAACCGCGCACGGCACCGTTGGCCATCGATAGTTCGGGGTGACCCACGACGCGATCGGGCGCGAACACTTGCGTGACGCCAAGACCATCGCAACCAGGGCAGGCGCCGACGGGGGAGTTAAAGGAGAACAGACGCGGTTCCAGTTCCGGCAGCGAGTAATCGCAAACGGGACAGGAGTAGCGCGAGGAGAATAATTGTTCCTTCGCTTTCGGGTCGTCCATGTCGACCACGATCACTAAGCCGTCGCCCAGGCGCAGCGCTGTCTCGAACGACTCGGCCAGGCGCTGCTTGATGTCGTCGCGCGGGCGAAAGCGATCGATCACCGCGTCAATGCTGTGCTTCTGGCGCAGTGTAAGCGGCGGTACTGCATCGAGGTCATACACCGCCCCGTCGACGCGTGCGCGCACAAAGCCTTGAGCGCGCAGCTGCTCGAATACTTGCACGTGTTCACCCTTGCGTTCGCGAATGACCGGCGCGAGCAGCATGAAGCGTTTTTCCGGATCCAGCGCCAGCGTGCTGTCGACCATCTGGCTGACGGTCTGCGCTTCGAGCGGAATACCGTGGTCGGGGCAGCGTGGTGTGCCGACACGCGCATAGAGCAGGCGCAGGTAGTCGTACACCTCGGTGATTGTGCCTACGGTCGAACGGGGGTTGTGCGAGGTGGATTTCTGTTCGATCGAAATCGCTGGCGACAAGCCCTCGATATGGTCGACGTCAGGCTTCTCCATCATCGACAGGAATTGCCGCGCATAGGCCGACAGCGATTCCACGTAGCGGCGCTGCCCCTCGGCGTAGATGGTGTCAAAAGCCAACGACGACTTGCCGGAACCCGATAGCCCGGTGATCACGATCAGCCGGTCGCGGGGCAGGTCCAGGTCGATGTTTTTGAGATTGTGCGTGCGTGCGCCGCGGATGCGTATGGTGTCCATGACGCTTACATATTGGGGAATCGTTCACTATACCAAGGCGAGCCACAAAGCCTGCGAGGCGCTCGTTAAAACCTGCTGACAGCGTTGTGTCAGCAGTGGTGTTTAAAGCCTCTCTAGGCAGTAACACGCGGGACGAATATGCTCGGTCGCTATTTCCCGATTTCCGGCGAATGCGGAGGGTGCGTCATGACGATTGGCAAGTGGGCGGTGGGCTTAGGTGTGTGCATGGCGCTGATGGCCGGTTCCGCTGCCGCGGCCCAACCGAGCGAGGCGCAGGTGCGGGAACTGATGCAGGTGATGAATGTGCCCGGTCAGTTCGATGTCATGAACAAGCAGATGGCGGCGATGATGAGCCAGCAGCTGCCCTGCGTGCCGGCCACCTACTGGGAGACCTACATCGACAAGGGCGGCGTGGAGCAGCTGACGGCGGCCATGGTGCCGGCCTATCAGCATCACTTCACCTCGGACGAGGTCGCGGGGCTGATCAAGTTCTACCGTTCCCCGTTGGGCCAGAAACTGGTCGCAGAGATGCCTGCGACAATGGCCGAAGCCGCCCAGAGCGGCCAGCAATGGGGGCGTCAGCGCACCGCGGACATGTTCTCGGAGCTGCAAAAGGAGGGCAAACTGGATGCTCAGGGCCGCTGTCCGGGAACCAGCTCCGATGGCGGCGGCGCGGCAGTGCCTTCCGGGGGCAGCCAGGGCCAGTAGGCCGTTGTCCGGCCGGCTGGTCACTTGTTGACCAGCAAAGTGCCCGGTCGTTATAATCCCCAGTTCGCTGCGCCGGAATAGGTCGCAGCGAACCCAAGAGAATAACGACAGAAGGGCCATTCCCATGAGTTATGCAGTCATCAAAACCGGTGGCAAGCAGTACCGCGTCCAGCAGGGCGATGTCCTGCGCGTGGAACTGCTGAACGCCGAAGAAGGCGCCAGCGTGAATTTCGACCAGGTGCTGCTGGTCGGCGCCGGTGAGACGATCACCGTCGGCGCTCCGACCGTGTCCGGTGCCACCGTGAGCGCCACCGTGCGCAAGCACGGCCGCGCCGATAAGGTCCGCATCATCAAGTTCCGCCGCCGCAAGCACCACAAGAAGCAGCAGGGACATCGTCAACATTTCACCGAAGTCGAGATCACGGGCATCAACGCCTGATCAGCCGGAGTAGAGAGTCATGGCACATAAAAAAGGCGTAGGTTCATCCCGCAACGGTCGCGATTCGAACCCGAAATACCTCGGCGTGAAGGTCTACGGTGGCCAGGCCATCGAGGCCGGCAACATCATCGTGCGTCAGCGCGGCACCAAGTTCCATGCCGGTACCGGCGTGGGTCTGGGCCGTGATCACACCTTGTTCGCGCTGGTCGACGGCACCGTCGAGTTCAAGACCCGTGGCGAGAACAACCGCAAGTTCGTCAACGTCGTCAAGGGTTGATCCCTTTACCGTTGTCGTAGCTCAGGCCCCGCCTCGGCGGGGCCTTTGCTTTTTGAGAGGGAAGCGGATGGGCATAGCCCGTACCCGTGTTCCCGATATGATGCGCGCAGACGCGCTTGACCCGTTTCCCGTTCCCGGTGCTTCCCCATGAAATTCGTCGATGAAGCAATCATCAAAGTCCACGCTGGGGACGGTGGCAACGGCTGCATCAGTTTCCGCCGTGAGAAATTCATTCCCTTCGGCGGCCCGGACGGTGGCGACGGCGGTACCGGCGGCTCGGTCTGGCTGATCGCCGACGAGGGCCTGAACACGCTGATCGACTTCCGGCATCAGCGCAACTTCAAGGCCCAGCGCGGTCAGAACGGCATGGGCAGCGACATGTACGGCAAGGGCGGTGAGGACACCACCATCCGCGTACCGGTCGGCACGGTCATCACGAACGTCGATACCGACGAAATCATCGGCGACCTTACCGCACACGGCCAGCGCCTGCTGGTGGCGCAGGGCGGCAAGGGTGGTCTTGGCAATATCCATTTCAAGAGTTCGGTGAATCGCGCGCCGCGCAAATCCACGCCAGGTACGCCGGGTGAACTGCGCGAGTTGAAGCTGGAACTGAAGCTGCTGGCCGATGTGGGGCTGCTCGGTTTTCCCAACGCAGGGAAGTCCACGTTCATTCGCGCCGTTTCCGCTGCAACGCCGCGCGTGGCCGATTATCCGTTCACCACGTTGCATCCCAATCTGGGCGTCGTCAGCTTGGGTACCGACCAGAGCTTTGTGATTGCCGATATCCCTGGTTTGATCGAGGGCGCAGCAGAAGGCGCCGGCCTGGGTATTCAGTTCCTGCGCCATGTAGCGCGCACGAGCTTGCTGCTGCATCTGGTGGACGTCGCGCCGATCGACGGCTCCGATGTTGTCGAGCAGGTGCACGCCATCGAGCAGGAGCTGGACAAATTCGATCCCGAACTGCTTCAGCGTCCGCGTTGGCTGGTATTGAACAAAGCGGATATGTTGGCTGAGGACGAGCGCCAAGCGGTTGCCGAAGACATTGTCAAACGCCTGGAATGGACTCAGCCGTGGTTCCTGGTTTCGGCCATCGCGCGTGAGAACACCATGGCGGTGTGCCAGCAGGTGCAACGCTTCTTCGAGTCTCAAAAACAGGCCCGCGAAGAGCACAGCGACATGCTGCCCGGCGACGTGCGCATGCGCGGCGACGATCAAACCTAGGTCGACATACAGGGTCGCGTGAGAGCGACTCATCCTGCATCATGAGAGCTCCGCGGCGCCCGGCCGCTGTTGGAGGCCTCATGAGCAATCGTCGCAATTTTCTTAAGACCACACTGCTGGCGACCTCTGCGCTGGCGTTGCCACGCGTGTCGCGTAGTGCGGCATCGCTATCGGGCACCATCCCTGGCGGTGTGGGTGCGCGTGTCGTTTCCACCTGGGATTTCGGCATACCGGCCAATCAGGCTGCGTGGGCCGTGCTCGGTAAAGGCGGCAAACCGTTGGATGCGGTGGAAACCGGCGTACAGGTACCCGAATCGGACTTGCACAACCACAGCGTTGGCCGGGCCGGTTATCCCGATCGCGACGGCAAGGTCACGCTGGATGCCAGCATCATGGACGGCGATGGTCGTTGCGGCGCGGTCGCTGCGCTCGAACACATTGCGCATCCAATTAAGGTGGCGCGCAAAGTGATGGAGGACACGCCGCATGTGTTGCTGGTGGGCGATGGCGCGTTGGAGTTCGCGCTGCAGGAAGGTTTTACCAAGGAAAATCTGCTGACGCCCGAATCGGAGAAGGCGTGGCACGAGTGGCTGAAGCAAGCGAAGTACAGCCCGGTGGCCAATAGCGAAAACCTCGACTATCACCGCAGCCTGCAAGGTCCAGGCTTGCCTGGCGGCAAGAACAATCACGACACCATCGGCATGCTGGCCGTCGATGCCAACGGCCGTCTTGCCGGCGCCTGCACGACCAGCGGCATGGCGTGGAAGATGCACGGCCGCGTGGGCGACAGCCCCATCATCGGTGCCGGACTTTACGTGGATAACGAGGTCGGCGGTGCCACGTCCACGGGCGTGGGCGAAGAAGTCATCCGTAACGCCGGTAGCTTCCTGGTAGTCGAGCTGATGCGACAGGGTCGTAGCCCACAGGAAGCCTGCGAAGAAGCGGTACGGCGCATCGTGAAAAAGCGCCCTGATGGCGCCAAGGAACTGCAAGTCGGTTTCCTTGCCCTGCGGCGCGACGGCGAATGCGGTGCATACGCGATCCAAAAGGGCTTTACCTACGCCGTTTGCGACGTGCACCAGCGGGATCGTCTCCTGGCCTCGCCCAGCGTCTACCAGACGACATACACCTGATGTCTCCGCAACCACTACTCGAAATAGCTGCAGGCTCCTTGGCTTCGGCGATGGCGGCCCAGGAAGGTGGTGCCGATCGCATCGAACTGTGCGGGAGTTTGGCGGAGGGCGGCATTACGCCTTCCTATGGAACGCTTGCATGGGTACGCGAGCGCGTTCGCATACCGATATGTGTGCTGATCCGGCCGCGTGGCGGCGACTTCCTGTACGACGATGCCGATTTCGACATCATGCAGCGTGATATCGAAACCTGCGCAAAGCTGGGCTGCGATGGCGTTGTGATCGGTGCCTTGAATGCCGACGGCGGCATCGATCCACGTTGTCGAGCATTGGTGGCTGCCGCGGGAACGTTGGGTGTGACCTTCCATCGCGCATTTGATGCAAGCGCCAACCTGAAGCGTTCATTGGACGATGTAATCGCACTCGGTTGCGAACGCGTACTCACATCGGGCGGATGCGCGAATGCGTTGCTGGGTGCTGACACGATTGCCGCTCTGGTGCAGCAAGCGGCCGGGCGGGTCGTTGTGATGGCTGGTGCGGGCGTGCGTTCCGGCAATCTGCTGGAGATCGCTCAACGTACTGGTGCGCACGAATTTCATGGATCGGCGCGCGCTGTGCATCGTTCGTTGATGCGTCACCAGAACCCTGCTTTGCAGGATTTGTCGCCAGACACCGAGCAAACCAGTGTGGACGAGGTTCGGGCGATGAAAAGCCAGCTGGCTTTGTCTACCGGGGCGTAGATATCTTCGTTACGTGGTGAGCCGACTCCCTCCGCTGCGAAGTAGGGGGGCGTAGGTAGGGCTAGGGTTGCGCAGCCTTGCGTTGAGGCCAGCGCACACAACCCCCTTACTTCCCCTTGCTTCAGAAGGGGAAGGGCACATTCTGAAACGGTACGAGCCCAAATGAAAAAGCCGGCGTCTCCGCCGGCTTTTTCGCCAACCCGTTGGTGCTTTGGAGCTTAGGCCAGTTCGCGGATCTTCGCGTTCAGGCGGCTCTTGTGACGGGCAGCTTTGTTCTTGTGGATCAGGCCGCGAGCGGCATAACGATCCATCACCGGCTGGGCAGCGGTGAAAGCGGCCGTAGCGCCGGCCTTGTCCTTGGCCTCAATGGCCTTGACGACCTTGCGCAGGGCGCTGCGCACCATGGAACGGGCGCTGACGTTGCGCAGGCGGCGCTGCTCAGACTGGCGCGCACGCTTCTTCGCGGACTTGATGTTAGCCAAGGTAGAACTCCGGAAATGAATTACTTGGGTTGGAAAAAGGCGGCAATTATGACGTCAATTTGCCGCTAGGTCAAGCGGTTGGCCGTTTTAGGGCGGTCCGAACGGCTGATTCTACTAGGTTTTGAGGCGCAACATCCGATTTTTACCATCGCGCGGCCCTATAAATGCTGTTCGTGGCCCATTGACGGCTGTCAAACTACGTTTCTTGCGGGCGCCGGGCGCCGCTTTTTCCATCCAGGTGTCGGCAGAGGCATGAAGTCTCCCAGCATGTTACGCGGGCTGCTCTCGTTCAGCAGCATGACCATGGTTTCGCGCGTGCTCGGGCTGTTGCGGGATATCTCGATCAGCCACGTGTTCGGCGCCAGCGTCGCTACCGACGCGTTTTGGGTCGCTTTTCGCATTCCCAACTTCATGCGCCGGATGTTTGCAGAGGGCTCATTTTCCACCGCGTTCGTGCCCGTCTTTACTGAGGTGAAGGAGACGGGCTGCCACGACGATCTGAAAGCGCTGATGGCGCGCGTATCGGGAACGCTGGGTGGTGTGCTGTTGGTAGTCACCGCGATCTGCATCGCGTTCGCACCGCAGGTCGCGACATTGTTTACGCCGGGCGCGGTGGGAGAGCCGCACAAGTTCGCTCTTACGGTCGAGTTATTGCGACTTACGTTTCCCTTCTTGTTCTTTGTCTCGCTGACGGCGCTTTCCGGCGGCGCACTCAACAGTTTCCATCGTTTCGGACTGCCGGCGCTGACGCCGGTGATTCTCAATCTGTGCATGATTGCCGGCGCCTGGTGGCTATCCAAACGGCTGCAGACGCCGATCCTGGCGCTGGGTTGGGCGGTCTTCGCTGCCGGCATTTTGCAGGTGCTGTTCCAACTGCCGTCGCTGCGCCGGCTCGATCTTTTGGCGTGGCCGCGCTGGGGATGGAATCACCCCGATGTGCGCCGAATCATGCGTCAAATGGTGCCGACCTTATTTGGTTCGTCGGTATCGCAGATCAATTTGCTGTTCGATACGGTGATTGCGTCGTTGCTGATTTCAGGCTCGCAAACGTGGTTGTCGCAGGCTGACCGCTTTCTGGAATTGCCGCTGGGCGTGTTCGGTGTAGCGCTCGGCACCGTGATCTTGCCATCGCTATCGCGGCATCACGTGGCGACGGATCACGCGGGTTTCTCCAAAGCGCTCGATTGGGGATTGCGCACAACGCTGCTGATCGCCGTGCCCGCGATGCTTGGATTAATGCTGCTGGCCGAACCACTGGTGGCGACGCTGTTCCAGAACGGCCAATTCCGACCGTTCGATACACGCATGGCCACGTTGTCGGTTACGGCATTGAGTTTCGGCGTACCGGCGTATGCGTTGGTGAAAGTGCTACTGCCGGCGTTCTACGCGCGCAAAGACACCCGCACACCCGTCCGCGCCGGCGTGGCCGCGTTGATTACGAACGTGCTGCTCAACGGTGCTTTCCTGCTGACGCTGTATGCGATGTGGGCGCCGGCGACGTTGAAGGCCGGGCCGTTGCTGGATGGCTTATCGAAAGTGCCCGGGCTGCACCTGGCATTGGGCATGGCGAGCGCGCTGGCCAGCTACATCAATCTGCTATTGCTCTGGCGCTGGCTGAGGCAGGCCGATATTTACCAGCGTCAGCCGGGATGGCGGCGTCACTTGACCCGGCTCGTACTGGCTTGCGCGGCGATGACGGTCGTCCTACTGATTGGCCGCTGGTATTGGCCGGATTGGACGCAGATGCAGGTTATCGGCCGCGTCTGGCGTCTGTCGCTGCTGGTTTGCGCAGGTGGTGCAACCTATGTCGCCACGCTTTTCGCAACAGGCTTTCGTTTACGCGAATTGCACCACGCATGAACGTTATACTTGGCCGATGATAAAACTGTCCCGAGACGTCGCGGGGCCGTGCGTGGCCCCCGGCGGCAGTGTGATTGCGGTCGGCGCTTTCGATGGGCTGCATCGCGGTCACCAAGCTTTGCTCAGCGAAGTGCGCGAGCGTGCGCAGGCGCTTGGCTGCACGCCGATCGTGGTGAGCTTCGAGCCGCTGCCGCGTGCTTTCTTTTCGAAAGAGCCGGTGCCGCGCCTGTCCAGCGTGCGCGAGAAGTTGCTCGGCTTTGCAGCGGCGGGTATAGAGCACACGTTGCTGCTGCGCTTCAACCGCGCGCTGACGGCGATGTCCGCCGAGGATTTCATCCAGCGCGTGCTGATCGATCGGCTTGGCGTGCGTGAAGTCTGGGTCGGTGCGGATTTTCGCTTTGGCCACAAGCGTGCGGGCGATGTCGCCATGCTGGAAAAGATCGGTGCGGAGCGTGGTTTCATCGCGCATACGATGCCGGCGGTAACGCTGGATGGTGAACGCGTTTCCGCCAGCCGGGTGCGGGCGCTGCTCGCCGCTGGGAATTTCGGTGCCGTGGCACCGCTACTGGGTCGGCCTTTCGTGATCGAGGGCAAGGTCGAGTACGGCAATCAGCTGGGCCGAACCCTGGGTTATCCGACCGCCAATATCCACCTGCGCGAACGGGTCACGCCCATTCAAGGCATTTTTGCCGTGCGCGTGGGGCTGGGCGAGGGGGAGTGCAGTTGGCCGGGCGTGGCCAGTCTGGGCACGCGGCCCACGGTCAACGAGGTCGCCGAGCCCTTGCTGGAAGTCCACCTGTTCGATTTCGACGGTCATCTCTACGGCCAGCGCATGGCGGTAGAGTTCGTGGCCAAGCTCCGCGACGAGATGAAATTCGACGGACTGGACCCATTAAAGGTACAAATGGATCATGATGCACGTTCTGCCCGGGAGATCCTGGGTATGAACCCGGTACTGATCAACGCGTGAAAGGCCACGACATGAGCACCCTCCACATGCCAGCCATCCGTAACTCGTCCGCAAAAGCGGTCGTGGCGATCATTATTATTTGAAGCACCCGCCGAAGCGCGTGCGCTTGCCGCCGCGCGCGGCAAGTAAACGTAGGCGCTTCGGTTCCTTGGGTAGCTAGGGGTATCGAAGCGGGATGAACGAACGGCGGAGTCGTCATGGTGACGGCGCCCCACAGCACGGCACCCGAGCGATGACCCAGGACTACAAGAGCACCATCAACCTGCCGCAGACCAGCTTCCCCATGCGCGGCGATCTGCCCAAGCGCGAGCCGGGCTGGCTGGCCGAATGGGAGAAAGCGGGGCGTTACCACCAGATCCAGGCCAAGACGGCCGGTCGCCCGATGTTCGTGCTGCACGATGGCCCGCCGTATGCCAACGGCGTCATTCACCTTGGTCATGCGATCAACAAGATCCTCAAGGATGTCGTCGTCAAATCCAAACTGCTGGCTGGCTTCCATGCGCCGTACGTGCCGGGCTGGGATTGTCACGGCATGCCGATCGAGATCCAGATCGAAAAGCAGTTCGGCAAGAACCTTCCTCCTGCCGAAGTGCAGAGCAAGGCGCGCGCCTATGCCGCCGAACAGATCAAAAAGCAGAAGGTCGACTTCAAGCGCCTGGGTGTATTGGGCGAGTGGGATCGCCCGTATCTCACCATGGATCATTACAACGAAGCGGCCGAGCTACGCGCGTTGTCGGAAATGCTGCGCAAGGGTTACATCTATCGCGGCTTGAAGCCGGTCAACTGGTGTTTCGATTGCGGCTCGGCATTGGCCGAAGCGGAAGTGGAATACGAGGACAAGACCGATATCGCCATCGATGTGGGTTTTGCCTTCGACGATCCCGATGCCGTAGCGAAAGCATTTGGTCTGGAGAAGCTGCCCAAGCCGAACGGCCAGATCGTGATCTGGACCACCACGCCGTGGACCATTCCTGCCAACCAAGCGCTCAACCTGCATCCGGAATTCAGCTACAGCCTGGTGGACACGCCGAAGGGGCTGCTGATCCTTGCCACGGAGCGTGTGGAGGAATGCCTGAAGACGTACGGACTGGAAGGCAGCATCGTGGCTTCCGTGCCGGGTAGCGCATTAAGCGAACTACGCTTCCGTCATCCGCTATATGCAGTCGATCCTGGCTATGCGCGTTTGGCGCCGGTGTATTTCGGCGACTACGTCACGCTCGATACCGGCACCGGCATCGTGCACTCCTCGCCGGCCTACGGTGTGGAAGACTTTTTATCGTGCAAGGCGCACGGCATGAAGGACGCCGACATCATCAGTCCGGTGATGGGCAATGGCCATTATGTTTCCAGCCTGCCGTTGTTCGGCGGCCTGTTCCTGTGGAAGGCCAATCCCAAGGTTGTCGAGGCGCTGGAGCAAGCGGGTTCGCTCTTGCATCAGCACAAATACGAACACAGCTACATGCATTGCTGGCGGCACAAGACACCGATCATCTATCGCGCCACTTCGCAGTGGTTTGCGGGCATGGATATCGTGCCCAAGGATGGTGGCAAGACGCTGCGCCAGACCGCGCTGGAAGGTATCGAAGCTACGCAGTTCTATCCCGCATGGGGCAAGCAACGGCTGCACAACATGATCGCCGAGCGTCCCGATTGGACGTTGTCGCGCCAGCGCCAATGGGGCGTGCCGATGGCGTTCTTTGTGCATCGTGAAACCGGTGAGCTGCATCCGCGCACGCCGGAGTTGCTGGAAGAAGTCGCCAAGCGCATCGAGAAGGATGGCATCGAAGCGTGGCAGAGCATCGAGCCGAGCGACTTGCTTAGCGCCGACGAAGCGTCGCAGTACGAAAAGAATCGCGACACGCTCGATGTATGGTTCGATTCCGGCACCACGCACTGGCATGTGTTGCGCGGTTCGCACGTGGATGTGTCGGCGTTTCCTGCCGATTTGTATCTGGAAGGTTCAGATCAACATCGCGGCTGGTTCCATTCCTCGCTGCTGACGGCATCCATGCTGGACGGCCGGCCGCCGTACAAGCAACTGCTCACCCACGGTTTCACGGTGGATGCGCAGGGCCGCAAGATGTCCAAGTCGCTGGGCAACGGCATCGAGCCACAGGACATCATGAATCGCATGGGCGCGGACATTCTGCGCCTGTGGGTGGCTTCGACCGACTATCGCCAGGAGATGTCGCTGTCGGAAGAAATTCTCAAGCGCGTCGCCGATACCTATCGTCGTATTCGCAATACGGCGCGCTTTCTGCTCGGCAATCTGGATGGTTTCGATCCGACGAAACATTTCGTGCCGATCGAACAGAGCGTGCTGCTCGATCAATGGGCGATAGGGCAGGCTTACGACGTTCAGCAGGCTGTTGCGGCGGCGTACGAACGCTACGACTTCCCCGAGATCGTCCAACGCGTGCAGAATTTCTGCACCAACGAAATGGGTGCGTTGTATCTGGACATCACCAAGGATCGCCTCTACACCATGCCGACCGAAAGCCTCGGCCGGCGCAGTGCGCAGAGTGCGATGTATCGCATTCTCGAAGCGTTGGTGCGTTGGTTGGCGCCGGTGTTGTCGTTTACCGCCGAGGAAATCTGGCAGCACATGCCGGGCGAACACGCCGAAAGCGTGTTGTTCGAAACCTGGTACGACGGCTTGGCGAACACACAGGGTTCGCCGGAACAGCGTCGTTTCTGGAGCGACTTGTTGGCGATCCGCGACACCTCGTCGCGTGTCCTTGAGGATATGCGCAAGGAAGGGCGTATCGGCGCGGCACTGGAAGCCAAGCTAGTGCTGCACGCCGATCCGGCTACTACGGCACGTTATGCCCAAGTCGCTGACGAGCTGCGCTTCTTCTTCATCAGCTCCGAACTGAGCTTCGCAGCGCTGCAGCCCGATCCCAACGAAATTGCCGTGGTAACACTCGAGGATGGCGAAGTGCATGTGGCTGCCACCGTGAGCGAGGCGGCGAAGTGTGTTCGCTGCTGGCATCGTCGCGATGACGTGGGAGCCAACCCCGCCCATCCGGAGCTTTGCTTGCGCTGCGTTAGTAACGTGGAAGGTCCGGGCGAACACCGGCACTGGTTCTGAGGATGACGATGCGACATCAACCCAATGCATTGCCGTGGCTGCTGGTATCGGCGCTGGTCATCACGCTCGATCAGCTCAGCAAACTCTGGGCGCAGTCCGCGCTGCAGCCTGCGGGTGTGCCGCATCCGGTGATTCCAGGTTTGCTCAACTGGACGCTGGACTTCAATAAAGGTGCTGCGTTCAGCTTTCTCGCCGAAGGCAGCGGCTGGCAACGCTGGTTCTTCGTCGTACTGGCGGTGGTCATTAGCGTTGCGCTGATAGTGTGGCTGGCGCGCACAGCGCGGCGCGAATGGCGCACAGCGTTGCCGCTCGCGCTGGTAATCGGTGGTGCGCTGGGTAACCTTATCGATCGCTTGCACGCATCGCAGGTAACGGATTTCATCCAGGTGTACTACCAGCAATGGTATTACCCGACCTTCAATGTGGCCGATAGCGGCATCTGTGTAGGCGCGGTGCTGCTGATTCTGTTCGGCTTGCGCGCTCCGGCGTCGAACAGCGCTTCCTGACGCGTCGGCGTCGATCGTGGTTAGGTCAGGGCGTTGTTTTATTCAATGCGCGAGAGAAGTGATCGGTCCGGCATGCCTGCGTATTCGTGCAGACGCGATAAAGCTGGTCGGTCAGTGGCGTGTCTTCATGTCGCGTCAAATGCGCTGCTCAGCGCCGTATCGCCAGTACGCCGTCCAGCGCCAGCTGTGCCTTAAAACCCGCTTTCTCCAGGCGTTTCGTCACTTCGCGCGGGACGTCACGGTCGCTGGTGAGCTCGTTGGGGCTTCCGGTGTAATGGAACAAGCGTCCGTCGCGGCGCAGCACGCGTGCAAGCTGGTCGTAGAACACTTGCGAGTAGAGCTCGCCGGCGATGCCGAAGCGTGGTGGATCGTGTAGCAGCGCGTCCACCGAGGCATCAGGGATCTCTGTGATCGCTTGCGATACATCGGCATGAGTGAGTTGCAGGCGGCCGCCGCTGGCAGGTTCGTCCGGGTCCGGTGACCACGGGTTGAGCGTGCGTAACCACAGTACGTCCGGGTTCTTTTCGAACGAGTGAATGCGCGCCACGCCACCCTCCAGGCAGCACGCAGCAAAGTAACCCAGGCCGCCGCAGGTATCGAGCAGCACCTTGCCGCGAGGCTCTACCAGTGCCACTTTGCGTCGCGCATCCTCAAACGGCGATTCCTTCGCGGTAGGCAGCATCTTGATGCCGTCGATCTCGAAAGTGGGCGCGCCCCATTCGGTGGGTACGAGCTTGATCAGCGAACCGGAAAAGCGCGACACCGGCGCGAATTCATCGCCGTCCCAGTAATAGATCGTGCGGTCTTTCAGCTTGTGCGGATACGGATAGCGACGACCCTTCCACTCCCAGCTGTCCGCATGCAGCGGCGCGCTGCCGTTCGAGCAACCCAGATCCAGCGATCCGCTCCATTCGCCAGCGCCGGCATCGCGCGCGGATTGCAGTTTTTCGGCGATGGGGCGCGTGAGTACGGGGCCGGAATAATGCGACACGGCAGGTAATCTCCTGGCATAGCGATGCTGGGCTCGCAGCAGTGGCTTTAAGGGGCGCGGCCTTTTGCATCGTATCAGTTGCTTCCGTCGCTATGCGTTTTTCACGTGGGTTGGCCAATGATATGCAGTACTTTGGTGCTTCTTTTTTCCTTTTTAAACACGTGCATGACAACGACGTTCGGATGAGGAAACTATGCATTACTCTCGCCTTTGCGCACTGCTGATCGACTGCAATACGTCCGATATCGATAAAGCTGCCAGCTTCTGGGCTGAAGCGCTAGGGCGCCCCTTGGACATGGATCATCCAGGCACTCGCGGCAACTACCGGATGCTTACTACGCCGGACGACGAACCCATCGTTCAAATCCAGCGTGTCGAGCATGAAAGCAGGGTCCATATAGACATCGAGACGGACGACATCCCTGCTGAGGTGGCTCGCTTGGAAAAGATAGGTGCCCGCGTGATGGATCGTCTGGAACGCTGGGTCGTGATGCAGGCGCCCACCGGGCAGCGATTCTGCGTGGTCCGCATACAGCGTCCTGGGTTCCCAAAGAATGCCAATCGCTGGGACTAAGCTGTGTCGAGTCGGATGGGCAGGTTTGATACCTGCCCATTTGCCAAGCAGGTACGCGTACGACCTTCCGCTTGACGTAGGTATTCGGCCGAAATGATCACCTCGTGGACATGCCCGAGATGCAAGCGCGGATTCACGCGCAAGAATCAGCGTCATGCCTGCGGTACGGGTAATCGTGCCGACGTGCTGCGCGATAGACCGTCGGAAGTTGTCGAGCTTTACGCAGCGTTGGAGGCGTTCGCGAAGTCGCTCGGTCCCGTGGAATTCGTGACACGCGAGCGATACGTGTTGCTTCGTAGCCACCGTATCTTCGCAGACTTGACGATCATGTCGGATGCCCTGCGGCTCGCGATCCATCTATCGCGAGAGGCAAAGAGCCCGTTATTCATAAAGGTCGGCTTGGATCGGAAGCAAGTGACCCACGTCGCCAAGCTTCATACCCTGGATGAACTTGACGCCATGAAACCGTTTCTGCGCGAAGCCTACGAATACTCCCTTTCATAAGGGACGGATTTAGCATTGCTCGCGCCGGAACCAGTGCGCGGCGGTGCAGCGTTCTGTTGCACGGGGGATATGGCAAAGTAGCGTAGTTTCAGCGTCCGGATGGCCACCGCGGTAGCGCAAAAGCTTGCGGCGATCCACGTGTCGTTGTGCGGGTTGGTTGGATGTTGTAGATCGATAGTCGTTGCCCGCACGAGGTGTCGGCGCACTATCATCGAATTCGGGGCAGACCCGCGATTCTCGCAGGTCCCTATCTATTGGATACTTTTGGCGTATGGGCGGTTCAAGTAATCACGGCTGCAGGCAATGATCGTCCGCGGCGGTAGCAGGCCTGATTTTTGTGTTGCGCGATGCGTGCGGCTGTGCGTCGCGTCCACTGTATTACTGATGGCAGGCTGTGCGGTCGGACCTGACTTCAAGAAGCCCGCAGTACCTCCCGTTTCCAGCTATACCAGTACGCCGCTAAGTACCACCGCAGCCACGCCGGATGTCGTCGGTGGCGAGGCGCAACGTTTCGTCAACGGTGGCGATATAAGCAGCGATTGGTGGACGCTGTTTCATTCTCCGGCGCTGAATGCGCTGATCGACGAATCACTGAAGAACAACGCCGATCTCAAGGCGGCGCAGGCTGCGTTGTTGGTGGCCCATGAGAACGTGCTGGCGCAGCGCGGCGCCTATTATCCAAACCTCGCGGCCAATTTCTCCGCTACCCGGCAAAGCCAGTCCGGTACGCTTTCGCCGACGCCGAACAACAACGCGTTTCTGTACAACCTGTTTACGCCTCAGCTCAGTGTGTCTTACGTACCGGATGTGTTTGGCCTGAATCGACGCACGATGGAGTCGGTGAAGGCTCAGGAAGAGTCGGTGCGTTTTCAGATGATCGCGACGCATATCACGCTGAGCACCAACGTGGTCGCCGCCGCCGTGCAGGAGGCTTCGCTGCAGGCGCAGATCGACGCGACGCGTCAGCTGGTCGATATCAATACGAATATGGTGCAGATCCTGCAGCATCAGCTGGACAAGGGTTACGCCAGCGGTCTCGATCTGGCGGCGCAGAAAACGCAGTTGGCACAAACCCTCGCCACGCTGCCGCCGCTACGTAAACAGCTCGCACAGCAACGCGATGCACTTGCCGTGCTGGTCGGGCGCTTTCCGAATGATGCGCCAAGCGAAAACTTCGACTTGGCGCAATTGCAGTTACCGCAAGACTTGCCCGTAAGCCTGCCGTCGGCACTGGTTGCGCAACACCCGGACGTGCGCCAGGCGCAGGCGAACATGCACGCAGCGAGCGCGCAGATCGGCATCGCCACAGCCAATCGTTTACCGAACATTGTGCTGAGTGCGAACGCTGGCAGCACCGCGCTGGCGATGAGCCAGGTATTCCATTCGGGCACGGGCTTCTGGGGTATTGGCGCGGATATCACTGCGCCACTCTTCCAAGGCGGCACGCTGCTGCATCAGGAACGCGCTGCGAAGGCCGCCTACGTCGAAGCGGCACAGCAATATCGCAGCACAGTGCTTACTGCCTTTCAGAACGTCGCCGATACACTAACTGCGCTCGATCAGGACGCCGAAGCATTGAGGGCCGCTGCAGCCGCGTGCGACGCAGCCAAGATCACGCTGGACCTGTCTGAGCGGCAATGGAAAGGCGGTTACGCCAGCTATCTGTCGCTGCTCAGCGCACGGCAGGCGTATCAGCAGGCGCGCATCAATCTGATCGTGGCGCAAGCGAATCGATTTGCGGATACGGCAGTGCTATTTCAGGCGTTGGGTGGCGGTTGGTGGCATCGCGCGGAGTTGAATCAGGATCAAGATGAACATTAATTCCATACCCGCCTTGGTGCACACGCCGGGTCACCCGCTGGCACTTCAGCGACGTGCGATCACCGGTATCGCGTTGCTGGTTTGCGCGCTCTGCGCCAGTTGCTCGTCCAACAACGACAGCAACACGCAAGCCGCGTCGGTGACACCGACGAACGTGACGTTAACGGCAGCGCAGCGGCAGAACATCAAGCTGTACACAGTCACGGTGGCGTCGTTTGATCGCACTATCGAGGCGACCGGTGCCGTGGATTTCGATAACGACCAGGCAACCAGCGTACTGGCGCCGATCTCCGGTCCGGTTTCGCGTCTGGTGGTTTCGCCGGGCGACAAAGTAAAGAAAGGCGATCCGCTCGCCTACGTCGACTCACCCGATTTCGCCACCGCCATAAGCACTTATCGCAAGGCGCTCGTCACGGCGCATACCACGCGCCGGCTGGCCGATCTGGACAAGGATTTGCTGCAACACCAAGGTGTTGCGCAGAAGGAAGCCGACCAGGCTGAAACCGACGCGGCCAGCGCCGAAGCCGATGCTTACGCGGCACTGCAAACGCTGGTCTCGTTGAACGTCGACCCGCAAACCATCAAAGATGTCGAACAAGGTCGACCCATCGCGCGCATCCAGGGCGTGATCCGTTCGCCGATCGCTGGCACCGTGGTCGAGAAACTCATTTCGCCCGGTCAATTGCTGCAGGCGGGCACCACGGCATGCTTCACCGTGGCCGATCTATCGCGCGTGTGGGTGATGGCTCAGGTATCCAATTCCGATCTTCCGGCCGTGCATGTGGGTGACACCGTCGATGTGATCACGGGCATGGATGCCAAACCGATCAAGGGTGAGGTCGACAACGTTGCCGCATTGGTGAATCCCGATACGCGCCTGGTCGCGGCGAGGGTCGTGGTCAACAATGCGCACGGGTTATTGCGTAAGCAGATGTATGTCAGCGTGCGCATTCATTCGCTACGCCCAGAAACCGGAATGATGGTACCCGTGTCGTCGATTCTGCGCGACGATGAAAATCTGCCTTTCGTCTATGTCGCGCAATCCGATGGCAGTTTCGCGCGCCGCAGCGTGACGCAAGGCTATCGCGTGGGTGATCAGTTCCAGATTCCCAATGGCTTGCGTGCGGGCGACCAGATCGTGGTCGACGGCGGCATCTTCGTGCAATTCATGCAAAACCAATGAGCGAGTCATTGCCTCCCAACGAGACGCTGTCGCGCACGGCGTCGCTTATGAACCGGATCGTTGCCGCCTCGCTGGGGCAATCGTTCCTGGTCATCCTGTTGACGTTGATCCTGACCGGTTCGGGCCTGCACTCGCTGCAGCGCCTGCCGGTGGATGCGTATCCCGATCTTTCGCCGCCGATTGTCGAGATCGTGACGCAATGGCCGGGGCATGCAGCGGAGGAAGTCGAACGGCTGATTACCGTGCCCGTCGAGCTGGGCATGAACGGTATCCCGAAAACAGCAACGACACGATCGATCTCGTTGTATGGGCTGTCCGACGTCATCATCACGTTCAACAACGGCACGGACGACAATTTTGCACGGCAGGAAGTCTTCAATCGATTGGGCGATCTCACGTTACCCAGTGGGGTGACGCCGTCGGTATCGCCATTGTCCGCGCCGTCGGGTCTTATCTATCGCTACGTGCTGCAAAGCACGGATCGTTCGCCGATGGATCTGAAGACGCTCGAAGCGTGGACCATCGAACCGCAGTACAAGTCGGTGCCCGGCGTCGCTGACGATTCGGGCTTCGGCGGCGGCACCATGCAATATCAGGTGTTGCTGGATCAGGCGAAACTCGCTGCCGTCGGTTTGTCGGCGCCACAAGTGGAAGCGTCGCTGACGGCCAATAACGCCAATGCCGGTGGCGGCTTTTATTCGCAGGGTGGTCAGTTTTACTACGTCCGCGGCATGGGCCGCATGGAAACGCTGGAAGACATCGGCAATGTCGTGGTCGCCGTGCACGATGGCGCGCCGGTGCTGGTCAAGGACGTGGGGCGCGTAACGATAGGTATTGCGCCGCGACTGGGCGAGTTCGGCTACGAGAAGCAGGACGATGCCGTCGAAGGCGTGATATTGCTGCGCACCGGCGAGAAAACGCAGGACGTACTCAAGCGCGTCGAAGCGAAGACCAAGGAACTCAACGACCAAGTATTGCCGAAAGACGTGAAGGTCGTGCCGTTCTACGACCGCTCCGACCTGATCGCACTGACCACCAAGATCGTTGAAGGCAATCTGCTGCGCGGCATGTTGCTGGTCGTGGTCATCCTGATTTTCTTTCTCTACGACTTTCGCGCTGGCCTAATCGTTGCGACAACCATTCCGCTGGCGTTGTTGTTCGCGTTCATTTGCCTGGATCTGCAGAACGCTTCGGCCAATTTGCTGTCGATTGGTGCTGTCGACTTTGGAATATTGGTCGATGGTGCGGTGGTGATGGTCGAAAACATCTTCCGCCAGATCGCCGAGCGCAAAGGTACGCCACTCAACGTGAAGGCGATCATCCGCGATGCTGCGGCGGAAGTGGATCGCCCGTTGTTCTATGCCGTTGCCGTAATCGTAGTCAGTTTCCTGCCGATCTACGTGTTGTCGGGTGCCTCGGGCACGCTGTTCAAACCGATGGCCGACACGATGATCTTCGCGTTGGTCGGTTCGCTGATCGTCACTTTGACCCTGCTGCCGGTGCTATGTGCATGGTTTATGCGCAAGGGTGTGACGGAGCGGCGTAACCGGATTTTCGAGGCGATCAAATCGGTTTACATCAAGGGCCTGGATGTCTGCCTCAAACATCCGTGGGCGACGACGCTGGCGTCGACCGTGGTGCTCGCCGCGTCGTTGTTGCTGATCCCGCGCATCGGCGCGGAGTTCATGCCTCAGCTGGATGAGGGCGCGCTGTGGGTGCGGGCGACCATGCCGTATACGATCTCGTTCGATGAATCGGCGAAGATCACGCCGAAGATTCGCGACATTCTGCGTTCGTTTCCCGAAGTGACCACGGTTGCCTCGGAGTTGGGTCGACCCGACGATGGCACCGATTCCACGGGCTTCTTCAATGTCGAGTTCTACGTTGGTCTGAAACCCTATTCAGAGTGGACCGGTAGTTACCGCACCAAAGCTGCGCTCACCGAAGCGATCAACCAGAAGCTGCAGGCATTTCCCGGCATCATGTTCAACTACACGCAACCGGCCGAGGATGCGGTGGATGAAGCGGAGACCGGTCTGAAAAGTGCGCTCGCGGTTAAGGTGTTCGGTTCGGACCTCAACACACTGCAGGAGAAAGGGAAATCGATCAAGCAGGTGTTGGAACAGGTGCGTGGTATCCGCGACGTCACGCTGGTGCAGGAGCTTGGGCAGCCTAGCCTGACGATCAAGATCAACCGCGGCGCCATCGCGCGTTACGGCGTGAACGTCGCCGACATCAACGCACTGATCCAGACGGCGATCGGTGGCGATGTCGCTACCGAAGTGGTGCAGCAGGAAAAACAGTTCGACCTTGTTGTTCGCCTCGAACAGCCATATCGCGACAACCCCGAGGAGATAGGCAACATTCTCGTCGCCACACCTGGCGGTCAGCAAATTCCATTGAAGGAGTTTGCCAATATCCAGGTGACCAATGGCGCATCGTTTATCTATCGCGAGAACAATTCCCGCTACATCGGCGTGCAGTTTTCCGTAGAGGGGCGTGATCTTGCCGGCGCAGTTGGCGACGCTATCGCGCAGGTCAATAAGAAGGTGACGTTACCTCAAGGCTATCGCCTGGACTGGGGTGGCGAGTACTCCGATTACACCGCGTCGCGCGCGCAGTTGAACGTGATTTTGCCGTTGACGCTGGCGTTGATTTTCCTGCTGTTGTTCACGCTGTACAGCAACTTCAAGTTTCCCTTTATCACCGTATTGGGCGTGTTGCTGTCTGCACCGGTCGGCGGCATCGTGGCGCTGTGGATTACCAACACGCCGTTCTCGGTGTCTTCCGGTGTCGGTTTTCTCGCGCTGTTCGGCGTTTCCGTACAAACCGCCGTGGTGTACATCTCCTATGTCAACGAATTGCGCCGCGCCGGCGTCGACGTTACGGAGGCGATTCGCCAGGGTGCGATCTTGCGCCTGCGCCCGATCATGATGACCGCATTGGTGGCTGCCCTTGGCCTGCTTCCCGCCGCGCTGGCTACCGGCGTTGGGACCGACACGCAACGGCCCTTTGCGCTGGTCATCGTCAGTGGTTTGTTTACCCGTCTGCTGATCAGTATTTTCCTGATGCCTGCGCTCTATGCGTTGGTGGCGAGGTCGGGCGACAGATTGGAGGTTTGATTTCGCGAGGGCAGCGTTCGTGCTTTGGCGTGTTGCACGGCAGGCTCTGCTGATTTTATATCGGCGCGGCGTCACACCGCCTGTTCAACGCGATTGCGTCCCTTGCGTTTGGCTTCGTACAGCGCGCGATCGGCTGCCGCGATCAGTTCTTCCGGGGCGCTGCCGTCGACAGGCACAATGCTGGCTACGCCCACGCTTATCGTTACGCGTTGAATGGGACTGTCATCGTGCATGACATTCAATTGGCGAACCAGCTTGCACAATCGTGCCGCGACGTCACACGCCCCGACTGGCGGAGTTCCTGGCAGGATCAACACGAATTCCTCGCCACCGTAGCGAGCGAGTAGATCCGCAGGGCGTTGCACGGCCTCTTGCAGTACGGCCGCTATATGGCGAAGGCAGGTGTCGCCCATGACGTGTCCGTAGCGATCGTTGTACTGCTTGAACAAATCGATATCGACGAGCAGCAACGACATGGCTTGTTGCGTGCGCAGCGCGAGGCGCCATTCGCGCTCGATGGCTTCCTCGAAGGCGCGTCGATTGGGGACGCCCGTTAAACCGTCGCGCAGGGCGAGTTCAGTCAGTAGGGTGCGGTCGTTGCGCAGCCGATCTTCGGTCTCGATTTGCCTGACCTGACTCAGAATGCTGCGTAGACCATAGCCGAGCACGGCGACAACGATACCGGCGACACCCAGGTTGAAGCGTGGGCGAAGTAGAAGCAGCGCAATCACCAGTACCGACAACGCAAGCAGCAGTGGGCTTCCGGTTCGCACGAAGCGAGTGAGACTGACGGGCGGGTTGCTTGTTTGTGCGATCCGCAACGGCACACGCCAAGCGATGATCATAAATGCCAAGAACGGTATATCGATGACCAGGTCATAGTGTCGCCTTCCCGTAAAGTGGATCCAGACATAAGCAGAGGTCTCCGGGCAAACTAACCCCAAGGAGACCGATGATGCGCAAGAGCAAGTTCACCGAAAGTCAGATCGTTACGACGTTGAAGCAGGTCGAGGGTGGCCGCCAGGTCAAAGATGTGTGCCGTGACCTGGGGATTTCCGAAGCGACGTACTACAGGTGGAAGTCCAAGTACGGCGGAATGGAAGCCTCGGACGTGCAGCGGCTGCGGGACATCGAGGTGGAGCATGCCAAGCTCAAACGGATGTATACCAGGGGACGACCGCGCGCTGAGGTAACGTTAAGGCTAGCCGGTGCCGCAGACAGACGAGGCGGGGCAATGAAAACTGAACCTGAAAGTTTTTACGATGTATCAATTCAATTATTCAATTTGCCACGAACAGGTCATCACAAAATCATCACGGGCGTGAAAATAAATTCGTACCAATACCTTCACGCTTTCGATACACAGTAAAAGGCAATGCAACGGCCACGCCACGTTTGGCACTGCGTTACCGTTACGCGGGACCACCAAGGAGGAAATTGAGTGAACGCGAAAACTGCAACTCTAGACGTGGCCCAGCACCCTGTTCACTCTGCACGCATCTTTCAGCTGCGGCACGACCACCTTGGGATTTTCCGCCCTATACGCGCGTAATTGGTGTCGAAAAGCGATGAAAGCAATAGGATGAGTTAAAAGTTATGAAAAATCGTAACTAAATACGCATGACGAAATACTGTTAGTCACACTTTATCTAAAGCCATGAAAAGGATTTGATGTGCTTTCGCGAGTGCACCCTAAATTGAAGCCAATCTTGCAAGTAGAGGCATCTGAATGTGGACTCGCATGTTTGACGATGCTCGCAAATTATCATGGTCATTACCTCGACTTAGCTAGCCTGCGCCGTAGATATCCGACGTCAAGCGCCGGGACATCACTCTCAAGTCTCATTGAAATAGCCTCAAAATTGAACTTGGAATCGAGGGCGGTACGGCTCTCGGCTGGAGACATCGCGTCGCTGACTTTACCTGCAATGCTTCATTGGGAAATGAGGCATTTTGTCGTGTTGTCGAAAATGACAACGCGGGGAGTCAAGATAATTGACCCGGTAGGTGGCGAAAAATCATTAACTTGGAATGATTTCAGAGCAAAGTTCTCCGGCACGGCTCTAGAGATTAGAAAGGCCGAAAATTTTGTCGCCCAAAAAGAGACGATCCGTCTGGATCGCTCTCTGTATACGCGTCAATTTTTTCGATTTAAGTTCTCGGCGTGTATTGCAATCTCTGCCTTTATTTTGTCGCAAGTTTTAACCCTTTCGCTGCCCTATCAGTTGCAACTGGTGGTCAATGATCTTCAAAAGGGAGGGAGATCTGGACATCTCTTGCATATAAGTGCGTTTTTTGCTGGGATTTCAGTCTTGGCGTTTTTAACCAGTATCTGTGGATCCTTGACGATAAGTAAGGTAAGTGTGGGCATTAATCGGAGCTGGTGCTATGACATATGTAATCAGCTACTAAGGCTTCCACTGTCGTTTTTCGAGAAAAGACATCTTTCAGATATAGTTTCCCGATTTAGTTCGATAAAATCCGTGCAGGCGAGCTATACATCAGTCCTTCCATCGCTGATAACTGACGTAATTTTTGCTTTCACTTCATTAGTTCTGTTAACAATTAGCTGTTTTAAGATTGCGCTATATGTCATTGCAGTTTCCATTATATACGGAATTATTCGAGTTCTCCTTTCAGAAAATTTGCGTAGAAAATCTGAAGAAGGAGTAATACTGCAGTCCCAGCAATACGGGGCAATAACTGAGAACGTACGATCTATCGCAACAATTAAAGCCGCGGGGAAACAGGCTGCACGCCTTCATCACTTTGATGCGATTGCGGCTGAATTGAGCTGCAATGAATTATCGACACAGCGTGTAGTGTTGACTTGGGATGGATTAGACGCCGCGGTACTCGCTTTCCAAAGGATCGGGACGCTAACTTTGGGAGCCATGTTAGTGCTGCAAGGTAATCTGGCGCTTGGAAGCTTATTAGCGTTCGTTCTATGGTCCGAGCAGTACTCGTTTCGATCGTCGTCTGCAATTGACAAGCTTCAGAAGCTCTCTATGGTTAGGCCAAATATCGAGCGTATCTCTGATATCACTGACGCTACACCTGATCGGGGCGAGGATGTGATCGACCCTCAATTTGAACCTACGAATGGCTACGAACTTCGTGGTGTCGGATTCAGTCACGACAACAAAAACTGGATTTTTCGAAACTTAAATCTAGAAATTCCAGATAAATCATCGATAGCGATCATAGGCCCAAGCGGATGCGGCAAATCCACGCTTGCAAAAATGCTGCTTGGTCTTTACGACCCCACAGAGGGCGACATCACGCGGGGGGCCGTGAGCCTCCTGAGGCACGGCCCTAAGAAATTCCGAAACAATGTCGCCGCAGTTCTCCAGGGAGAAGAATTATTTCAAGGAACGATCGCCGAGAACATCACTTTTTTTAATTCCGAAGCTTCGCTATCGGATATTGTTGATGTTGCAAAACTAGCAAGCTTGCATGACGAAATAATTCGCTTGCCAATGGGATACGAAACGAGAGTTCATGCGGCAAGTGCAATTCTATCTGGCGGCCAAAAGCAAAGACTTTTCATAGCCAGGGCACTATATCAGCGGCCTCGAATCTTAATTCTAGATGAGGCCACTAGTCATTTAGATGCAGTATCAGAACGATTGATTAATTCAGCAATTAACGAATTATCATGCACAAGAATAATTATCGCGCATCGTCGAGAAACAATTGAGTCTGCAACACTCTGTTTTGATATGCACCATGGAAGGTTCATTTCCAACAAAACTCTGATCGGGCAAAGGAAGCTAAATCAGGCATCCAGCAATAGATCTTTCAACCATCAAGCAAGGGAGTATCTATGAAGCCGTTCGTTATCAAGCATCATGAAAAAGATTGGGCCGAACTTCAAACTCTTCGCTCCGAGGAATTGAAGCATGTGACAGGTGGCGAGCGTCCGCCCAAGGGTCATACTGTCACGGTCACGCCGAATGGCGATGGCGGCGATGATGGCAACGATGCCGCCTGATTGAATGTACGCGAGCGAGAGCGAGTGAGATCGCTCTCGCTCTTATTTACGGCACAACTGAGGGCAAGTTGACATGATCGTAGTACTTGGAAGTATTGAAGACCCGCATGTTGAGAAAGTCGTCGGCGCGATGCGCGCGAACTTTAATACTAATGTCAAAGTACTTGATTGCTTAAAGCCATCAAACTTTTCTATTCGTTATTTAAAAGATGGTGGGTCTGAGATCGTCATCGATGGCAGTGTAATCGATGAGCCGTTCCTTGTATGGAGCAGGATGAAGCTCATGCCTGGAACGCCGTTTTATCTTAAAGGAGATGAGGCTTTCACAGGATTTGCCGCCAATGAGTGGCGAGCTCTCTGTCGCATAATTGCTCAGTCGGCACCATTGGGTTGCTACAACCCTATTTATTCTCACATCTTTTATTACAAGCCATTACAGCAGCAATGTGCAATTCGAGCGGGTTTTAAGGTTCCAGAAACATTACTTACAAACCAACGGCATGATGCCATTTCGTTTCTAGAGTGCCTTCCGCAAACGATCATGAAATCTATTTCAGAGGCAAAAGTTCGTACGCGTGGCGATGGAGAAGAAATTCCATTTAACATCATGACAATGAAAGTAAGCGTTGAAGATCTGAAATTAGCAATCGATGAGGAGCTGGCATTTTGCCCACATTTTTTCCAAGAAGAAATTGAAAAGGCTTATGAGCTTCGGATTGTGTATGTAAACGGTGTGACATACAGCTTTAAGATTAATTCGCAAGATTACAAGACTACACAAACGGATTGGCGAAAGGGACTCTGGGCTTTGAAATATGAGCTTCAGGAGATACCAGCAACGATCCATGAAAAAATTACGCAATTTATGCGTGAATCCAATCTCTATTTTGGGTCTTTGGATTTTATCGTGGATAGATCAGGGCAATTTTGGTTTTTGGAATGCAATCAAGACGGCGCATGGGAGTGGTTGAACGAAGCCAATGATAATATGATTGCTCAAGCTTATGCCGAAGCTCTAATAAAGCTTGAAACTAAAGCGTTAAACACTTTTAATCAGGAAAGGCTCTTGAGGGCGTAAAATGCAATGTTTTCTGGAGCATCGGATTTCTAATAGACCGCGTTCGCTGATTTTTATGATCATGATATCCGCGGTTACGGTCGTCTCTGGATGTAGCCAACAGGTCAAGCCTAAGACTCCGGAAGGAAGCTCAACCTATAAAGCCATTGTGCCAAATGGTGCTGCACAATATGAATTACAGGGTGGGCAGTCTTTTAGTCAGCCGAATTTGCAGAAACGCGTTGACCCCGTCTACCCGAGTGAACTGGTCAACGCAAATCTGAAGCCTTTAGACATTGTAGCTCAAGTGATTGTGAGCGAATTGGGGCACGTGTCCGAAGTGCGGTTCGCGAATTATTTAGGCGATAATACAAACAGAGGCAAATTTGAGCAATCGATAAGAGAGGCAGTCTCGAAATGGGAATATTCGCCTCTTACGTTTACGACGAGTCAAATTGGATCTAACGGCCAAAAAGTCACCGTAATACAAGCAAAGCCATTTAGCCTTTGGTACATGTTTCATTTCGAGATTAAGAACGGAAGGCCAGTGTCTGGTGTTGCGGAAAGCAATGATTCGTCGAGTGCTCAATGAAGATGTCAATTAATATTGATGCAGCGCGCTATGATCTGTACCTTGCGCTTCGCTCTATCAAAAAATTCGATGCCAGTGTATTGCTTGTCGTGCTGACTCTCAGTATTGGACTTGCTGCAGCAATGACGGGCTACGGCGTAATGGCGAGTCTGTCGCGATTGCCCATAAACGTGAGGACAGGTGGTTTATACATCGGATGGGTTAATTCTATCGATTCAGATGTCGATATATATCATTCGAGCGACAACAAAAACACCATTCCATCTCATATTGCTGTGCGCGACGCTCGAAATCTACTTACCACCAAATATGGAATAGCCAGTTGGGTAACCGCTAATTCGACACAAGATATTTCCGCAAATGGAGTGGATGCACACGTAGCTAAAGATCAAACAGTTTTACTGACGAGTTCTCAGTTTATAACATCCCTTGGAATTCGTCTGGTCAGTGGTCGCTCATGGAATCTTAGCGAAGAAGAAGCAGGCGCGCCCGTAGCAGTTATTGACACTTTCTTGGCGAGACGACTTTTGGGTTCAAGGATGCAGATTGGACAAAATATCCTTATAAACAACCATCCGTTTAGAGTGATCGGGATTGTTGAGCCATTCAAATTTTCGCCGCATTTTTATGAGCTTGATGAATGGGCATTCTCAGCTGACCAACAAGAACGAGTCTTGATCCCCTATAGCTCTTTATTGAATAGTGGCATCGTACCCGACAACAAAGATCTCTGTGATACAGATAGTACGCGGCAAGGCAAGGTCTCCTTGGCATTTGATGCTAACGCATGTCAATGGCTGACGTTCTGGATTAACTTGAAGAGTAACTCGGAGGCCTCTAGCTTTAAGGATTTTCTCGACGCTTATCAAAAAGCATTGTCGCCAAACGTTCCTATAAATAGGGCGCCTCGATCTACACTTTATGATCTAAGCGAGTGGTTGATACGCCAGAATGTTGTGCCAAACAGCATCCGTTTGAGTTTGCTGATGAGTGTCGGGTTCTTGCTTCTTTGCATTGTTAGCGCGTCGGGTGTATTGACCGCCCGGCTAGCTCGAGATTCCAGGGAAATTGCGGTTCGACGAGCGCTCGGTGCAACGAAGTTATCAATATTTAGACGATATATTTTTCATTCACTTGCATTAAGTATTGTTTCTGGGTTGATTGCAATTCCAATATTGTTATTTGGGCTCTTTCTTGCAAAAAAACAAATGCCTGATGCTTCAAATACCATCTACGTGGATGGTATTGTTGCGCTTTATATGATTGTCGTTACTCTTGTTTCAGGAATAGGTGTTGGCGTTGTTCCCGCCATGCGGAACGCGGGGGAGCAACTTGCTGCTGTGCTAAATAGAGGTGAACAGTGATCGTCTTGAGTCAAATTTGGCGAAAACCACTTGTGCCTCTTTTTTTGGCTTTCCAGATAGCAATAGCTTCAGCGATGTTAGTCAACGCGGCATTTCAGGGCTGGACCAACTTGCGAGCATTGTTGGGGCCCGAGGGTATTAAAGGTGAAGACTTAGTACTCGTCGATCAACTTGCAAATTTCAATAGGCCTTGGCAAGAAGGAGAAATCAACGAACTGCTTGCGGATCTTAGTGATTTGTCGCAAGTTAAAAATGTAACCGCCGCTTACGGGTTGCCGATGGTAACAGGTCAAATTTTTGCTATGGGTCTGGGGCCGCGCGGAGGCGAAAAGATTCAAGTTGCCTGTTATCTAGGCAAGGACTTGAGCGACGTACTCGGAACAAGCCTTACTTCAGGGCGGTCATTCGAAGCACAAGAATATATTCCGCGGGGCGTTGGTGGCGGGCATCCTTCGGTTCACACCGTTCTGCCTATCGAAATTACTGAGGAACTTGGGCGCAGATGGTTTGGGGCTGGCAACGGTATTGGCAAAAAATTAATCAGTACTGATGGTAATGTTGAATCTGACTTCATAGTCGTTGGCATATTAAAACACCTCGTCGGCAACAAATCGTCAGTTAATGCGACTGACGATGATCAGACGGTTATCCTGCCGTATTCAATTGGCGCTACGCAGACCTTTAGTTTAGCTGTTAATTTAAAAGGCAAGCCGTCGCCCTTAACTATTGATCAAATAGAGCATGCTGTGCATGTATTCTTAATCAGAAGTGGCGTGACAGAGGATCAGTCACGAGTCGAAACATACGCAGAGCGAAGAGACGATGTGTTATCTACTAATAGAGCGGGCGCTTGGCTTTTTCTAAGCATTATTTCGGCGGTTACGGTTGTTTTGTTTGTAGGCATATTGGGATTGTCGAGGTTTTGGATTTCAGAACGCACAAAAGAGATTGGTGTTCGTCGCGCCCTTGGTGCTCGTCGACTTGATATTTTCCTTGAGCGACAAGTCGAATGTCTAACAATATGTTTTCCTGCGACGATTATTGGTGCGGTGTTAGCGGTTGCGCTAAATGCACGTTTAAGGGCCGTTTACGAGCTTCCGTCTCTTCCAGTTAGTTACGTGCTAGCAGGTTCATTGGTTGTTATTTTGATGTGTCTACTTGGCTGTTTGTCGGCATCAAATAGGGCATCAAAGATTTCACCGCTTGATGCAATGAGAAGCTAAGCAGCAAGCCCTCCAAACCGCTTAGACAACGGGCCAGAATTTATCAGTGCAGCCCTACGCCAGTGGGCTCAGCAACACCGTGTTGAGCTACTTCACATCCAACCGGGCCGACGTACCCCCGAGATTGAGTAGCGCAAAACTTTGGAGTCCAATCCCGCAACCGAAGGAGATTGGACGTGAAGAAGCGTTTTACCGAAGAACAGATCATTGGCTTCCTGCGCGAAGCGGAAGCCGGCATGCCGGTGAAGGAACTGTGCCGCAAGCATGGCTTTAGCGAGGCGTCGTATTACCTATGGCGCAGCAAGTTCGGCGGCATGAGCGTGCCGGAGGCACGGCGACTGAAGGATTTGGAGACCGAGAACGCGCGCCTGAAGAAGCTTCTTGCCGAGCAGGTGCTGGAGAACGAGGTCATCAAAGATGCGTTGCGAAAAAAGTGGTGAGCGCACCAGCCCGACGTGAGTTGGTGCGCCATCTGGTTAACCACGAACTGAGCGAGCGCAGGTCGCTGGCAATCGCCGGCATGAGCGCAAGCGCATATCGTTACGAGACGAGACCGGATCGCAACGTCGAACTACGCCAGCGCATCGTGGCGTTGGCCCATCGGCATAAACGTTATGGGGTAGGCATGATCTACCTGAAGCTACGGCAGGCGGGCCAGCGGGTGGAGTTACCAGGGTTTCGTGGACACGGGATCAGTGCCGCTTGATCGCTGCCTCGTAGCTAGATGGACTCATGCCTTGTAAATAGCTGTGGTGGCGTACTGAATTGTAGAAATTTTCTATGTAGTCTGAAATATCATCGAGCGCTAGAGCTCTGTTTTTGTAAATCCGTTTCTTGATACGTTCCTTCTTGAGGCTGCCGAAGAAGGATTCAGCTACGGCGTTATCCCAGCAATTTCCTTTGCGACTCATGCTCGGTTCAAGGTGATTGTCTCGACAGAAGCGACGCCAATCGTCGCTTCCAAATTGACAGCCTTGATCCGAATGAATGATCGTTTTACGCGGATGTCGACTACGAACGGCCATCAGCACAGCGTCGAGCACGAGCTGCCGATGAATTGTGGCACGCGTTGCCCAACCAACAATCTTGCGTGAGAACAGATCCATGACAACCGCCAAGTACAGCCAGCCCTCCCATGTGCGAATGTACGTGATGTCGGTCACCCAGACCTTGTTCGGTTGAGCAACATCGAAATTACGTTCGACGAGATTTGGCACCAGAACTGATGGCTTGCCGACAGAGTAATGGCGCGTTCGGTAGCCGTGCAGCGCCATGATCTTGTTTTCTCTCATGAGTCGTTCGACGCGATGCTTGCTGCACGTTTCACCCGCTTCTCTCAGATCCAGAAAAATCCGAGGTGCCCCGTAAATTCCGTGGCTGGCCTTGAAGGAGGCACGAATCAGGCGTAGGAGTCGAGCGTCTTCTTGAGCGCGATCGGAGATGGGTTTCTGTAACCAGGCGTAGTAGCCGCTCGGCGCGACACCTAACTCCGAACACATGGCCTGCACAGTGAACTGTTTGCTATGCGCCTTGATGAATTCATACGTAAGCCGGGTTCTCGGATTTCGTGATGGCGTGGCCATTCCCACCTCCGGACAGATCTTCTTACCTATTGGTTATAGACTGTCCACGAAACCCTGGTAACTCCAGCGATCCGCTACTGAACGTGGGGGGACGTCGGGGCAAGCCCACTCAGAACGCTTACATCGAACGCTTCAACCGTACCTTTCGAACGGAAGTCCTGGATCGTTATGTCTTCACCACGCTCGATGAGGTACGCCGCATGGCCGAGGACTGGCGACACCGTTACAACCAGGTATCAGCAAATTCTTGCGGAGCCTGGCCTGGACAAGTACCCCCGTAAATACCCCCATCAACGGCGAGCTTGAGCGGTACGGGATGAGATTTCCTGAGACTCTACAAACACAAAAAAGCCCGCTTTATGCGGGCTTTTTTGTGTTTTTGAGATGTGCTGCTACTAGCTGAAACGCGCAATTGGTACCGGTGATAGGACTCGAACCTACACGACATCGCTGCCAGTGGATTTTGAGTCCACCGCGTCTACCATTCCGCCACACCGGCAGGGAACGAACGCCTATTATGCCGGGTTCAATTGACCGGGTCGAGACTTAGCTGGCGATCGGAGCGTTCGTAGCCATGGTCCTCGCCTTTAGGCTGGAACACGGCGCAATGGGTCATGTTGCCGGAGTAGATGTGGAGGCTCACGGCGACGGTGTCGTCGCTGGGGTTACGGATGGTGTGGTACTCGTGGGGCGGGATCAGGCTGCCGGCGGAGCCAGGACCGGCCTGGATCGAGCCGACGGGCTGGAACTGGCAAAGGTCGCCCTTATCGGCCAGCCGCTCGTACTGCACCACTTCCAGTGCGCCGCTCCAGACGCCCTCGACGCACCACATGCCGCAATGGTCGTGAATAGGGGTGCCTTGGCCGGGGCCCCAGGTCATCGCAACGACGCAGTAGCCCAGATCATCGCTGTGGTACAGCTCGCGGCGGGCGTAGCGGTTCTCGGCGGTCTCGAACACGCACTCGGGCAGGGTGATTTCCTTGCTGCGAATGAGCTTGCACAGGCTGTTGCGCAGGCTATCGGTGATAGCGGGTGTGGAGTCTTTGGCGACAGCTTCGTCGATCGCGTGGATCAACTTCTGACAGCCGGGAAATTCTGTGGTGAGCATGGTGATCTCGGGTAAATCCAGGTTGCAGACAACCCTTATTGGACATCAATCCGGCTGAAGCCTACGTAAGGCTTCTCTGCTAGCCTTCTGCGATCAGTGCCTGATCCAGCCCGAAGGGGGCGTCCATGGGTGCAATGGTGATTGTAGCTTACCGCCCCAAGCCGGGGTGTGAGGTCGAGTTGGATGCGTTGGTCCGCGAGCACGTGCCGTGCCTGCGCACGCTGGGTCTGGTGACCGAGCGGCCGGCCCAGGCCATGCGCGCCAAGGACGGCACGATCGTGGAAGTCTTCGAATGGCTGGATGGCGCCATCGAGGCGGCGCATTCGAGTCCGCGCGTGGTGGAGTTGTGGGAGCGCTTCTGCGCTGCTTGCGACTATGTGCCGCTGCGTGAGTTACCCGAAGCGGAAATGCTGTTCGCGGAATTCCAGCCGATGGCGCTTTAAAGGCGCGCGAGAAAACCGCCGATCTCGCGACTGTAATTGTCGATATCGACCAGAAAGGCATCATGGCCCTGAGGTGAGTTCAGCGCCACGAACTCCACCTGCGCGCCGGCGGCCTGGAGTCCTTCGGCAATCTGTTCTTGCTGTTCCAGCGGAAACAGAATGTCGGTGCTTACGCCGATCACCATCGCCTGTTCGATATGAATGCGTTTCAGGCCTTCCAATACGCTGCCCTGGCCATACTCGGCGATATCGAACCAATCGCTGGCTCGCGACAGGTACAAATAGCTGTTGGGATCGAAGGTGCGCACGAAGCGTTGCGCATGGCCTTCAAGATAAGACTCCACTTGGAATTCGAAGCCGAAGGGCTGTTCTTCGCGTTGTTCCGGATCGAGCCTGATGCGCGCGAATCGGCCGTTCCATTCCATCGCCGAACGATAGGTAATCACGCCAAGCTTGCGCGCGATGCTCATGCCGATATCGGGATAGTGCTCGTTGTCGTACTGGCCTTCGTTCCAGTGCGGATCGAGCCGGATCGCCTCGCGTTGCAGCGAACGAATGGCAATGGCGAACGGCTGCGCCTGCGGTGCTGTGTCCACGCTGATATGGGCACGCACGCTGCCAGGATGCAGCAGCATGTAAGCCAGCGCGCTCATGCCGCCCATGGAACAACCGATCAGACAGGCAAGCTTTTCGATTCCCAGGCTTGCGACCGTGGCGTGCGCGGCATGCGCAACGTCTTCGAGCGAAAGATCGGGAAAGCTCAGGCGATACGGTTCATCGGTGGCCGGGTCGATCGAGGCGGGGCAGGTGGAACCTTTGTCGCTACCCAACGAATTCACGCAGATCACGAACCAGCGCGTGGTGTTGATGGCCTTGCCCGGCCCAAGCATGTCTTCCCACCAGCCGGGCGACGTGTCGATGTCGTTAGCGGCTGCGTGGGCACTCGGTGAAAGGCCAGTCAGAATCAGTACCGCATTGTCGCGCGCCGTGTTCAGCGTGCCCCAGGTTTCGAAGGCAACGTGCGCGCCGTGCAGCGCACCGCCGCGCTTCATCGCAAAAGGCGAGGGCAGCTTGAAGTACTGGCGAGCATCGCTCATTAGCTGTCCTTAGTCGTGCACTTTGTCGATCAGAATACGGATGGGCGCCGTGCTGTTGACGTCGACTACGCCCGCGTCGCCTTCCAGGTCGCCGGCTTGAGCAACGGCCTCGCCGCTATGGCTAACGCGTGCGCCAACGAAAACGCGTTGTACGGACGATAGCTTCATCGACGGCATCATGCCCATTTCATTCGTCAGCGTGACGGTGGCGGGTAGCTGGCCGGCGTCGATCCGAGTTATCGCGAGCGGCATCGGCGGCCCTTGTTCGGCGCGCGCGTAGACGAACACGGTGTCGCCGGCGGCAAGCTTTGTCTTGAGTGCGGGCGCCAATGCCACTTTCACTTGCAAGGCGGGACCTTGCGTAGCGCTGGGCGTCGCGGTGCTTGTACTTGACGGAGAGGCAGGCGCACGGCCGGTCCGCGCATCGGCGAGCGTAATCTGTTGCGCGACCGCCTGGGCAACGGTAGAGCCGGGCTGCAGCTGCGGTTGCAGCAGACGCCACGTTGCCGCTGCGTCGGCGTACTGGCCTTCCTGAAAATCGCTGATGCCCAGCAGCCACAGTCCACGCTGATTGTCCGGCGCCAGCTTTACCGCCTGTTGCAGCAAATCGCGCGCGCGGCCCTGAATATGGTGATCCGGTCGCGCGGCCGAATCGGCTTCCGACCAGCCGACCATCGCGTTCGTGTCGTTAGGTGTCAGCTGCAGCACATGTTCGAATGCTTTGCGTGCTTCATCCGGTTGCTGCATTTCGGTAGCGGCTTGCGCCAGCAACATCCAGCCTTGCGCGTCGTTGGGGTTGCTGGCCAGATGGGCGCGCAATTCGTCCAGCGCTTTGTTGATATCCATCGCGGTTTGCGTCTGCGCCGGTACGCCGCCGAGCGTAGAAGGCGTGCCCACTTTCAGATACAAACCTGCCGCGCCGACCGGTATAGCCAGCGCGATGAAAAGCATGAGCGCAAAAACGCCGCGCGGACGACCTGCTTGCCGGCCTTGACGAAGCAATGGCAGCAACAACAAAACAAGCGCCACAGCAATCATCACTGTGGCGGCGATGTAGAAAACGAGCTTCACCAATCGTCCCCATTGTCGGTCGGCGCAGCCACCGTGTCGGCTCGGCTGCGTTTGCGTATCGTGTAACCCACCACGCAACCGCCCGCGATCAGGATCAGCAGTGGACCGAACCACAGCAGCCAGGTACGCGTATTGACCGGTGGGTCGTAGAGTACGAAGTCGGAATAGCGATCCACCAGATATTGCTTGATCTGGGCGTCGCTCTTGCCCTGCTGCATCAGCTCGAACACTTTGTGCCGCAGATCGCGTGCGAAGTCGGCATTGGAGTCGGCAAGGTTTTCGTCCTGGCAGACGAGGCAACGCAATTCGCTGGTGAGGTGTTGGAAGCGCAGCTCTTCGCCGTGATCGCGAAATGGCAAAGGATCGATGGCCTGAGCCATCGCAACGCCGGCGATGGCGATCAACATCAACAGTACCCAGGCGCGCAAAGCCTTGCCCATCACGGCGCTTCCTTTTGCAAAGCGTCGATGGCGGGCTTGAGTTGTTGTGCGATGACATCGGGTGTAAGCGGGCCAATGCGCTTGTAGCGAATCACGCCCTTCCCATCGATGAGAAACGTTTCCGGCGCGCCGTACACGCCGAAATCGATGGCGGTGTGACCGGATGGATCGGCAATCACCATATCGTAGGGATTGCCATGCTGCGCGAGCCACGCTTTGGCGTCGGCAGCCTCGTCCTTGTAGTCGTAACCGATCACCGCAACACCCAGTTGCTTGGATTCCGCCATCAGCACTGGATGTTCCTGGCCGCACGCGAAACACCAGCTGGCGAAGACATTCACCAGATAGGGTTTGCCCAGCATGGAATCCTTGCTCACGATCTGCGCGGGATCATCCAGCTTGGGCAATGCGAACGCAGGCGCGGGTTTGTTGATCAGCGGTGACGGCACGGCGGTCGGATCGTGCGAGCTGTTCCACCAGATGCCGAAGCCGAGCAATGTGGCTAGCAATAGGAAAGCGAAGAACGGCAGCAGCCGGCTCATGCGCGCGATTCCTGCGCAGGCGTAGTGATCGTTTGTGTCGCTTCCGCATCGCGCTTCACACGAAAGCGGCGATCCGCGGCGCTGACGAAACCGCCCAGCATCATGAAAAGACCGCCGCCCCAAATCCAGCGAATAAAGGGCTTGGTATACAGGCGCAATGCCCAGGCGCCTTCAATATGGTTCGCATCCATCGGCTCGCCGAGGGCGACATACAGATCGCGCGTGATACCTGGGTCGACTGCCGATTCGGTTTGAATCTGCTCGTGCGTGTACGTGCGCTTCTGCGGATGCATGACCGCAACGGGTGCGCCGTTTCGTGTGACGGTGACGACGCCTTGTTCGGCTTCCCAATTGGGGCCGGTCGTCTGGGTTACGCCGTCGAAACGGAACTCGTAACCGCCGACGGCAGCAACTTGGCCCGGCGACATACGCACGTCTCGCGTAACGCTGAGCGATTCGGAGAGCAGCACGCCGATCAGGAAGATCGCCACGCCAAAATGCGCCAGCAACATGCCGGCCATCTCTGCCGGATAGCGACGACCGCGCGGCATCTCTCTCGCGCGCTTGACGATGTAGAGCACGACGCCCACGCCCACCCAGGCAGCACAGGCTACGCCCGCGATGGCCTTGAGTTGCCCTTGCACGAAAAACGCGGCGAGGATCGCGCATGCCGCCGCCGCGATACCTGCGCGCGCCAACACCTGTTTGAGTACCGGCACGTCGCTTTTGCCCCAGCGCAGGTAAGGCCCAAACGGAAGCAGCAACACCACCGGCAACATCAGTAAAGGAAACAGCAGACCGAAGTAGGGTGGTCCCACCGAAATCTTGCCCAGATTCAAGGCATCGCCGAGCAACGGAAACAACGTGCCGAGCAACACCATCGCGGCGGCCACCGTGAACATCAGATTGCCGATCAGAATGGCACTCTCGCGCGATACCAGGGCGAAGGCCCTGCCGCCGGCAACCTTGGGCGCGCGTAGTGCGTACAGCAGCAGCGAACCGCCGACCACGAAGGCCAGGAAGCACAAGATGTACGTGCCGCGCCGCGGATCGGAGGCAAACGCGTGCACCGAGGTAAGAATGCCCGAGCGCACCAGGAAGGTGCCGAGCAGCGACAGTGAGAACGCGAACAGCGACAGCAGGATGGTCCAGGCGCGCAGCGAGCCGCGTTTTTCGGTGACGGCCTGCGCGTGGATCAGCGCCACGCCGACCAGCCATGGCATAAAGCTGGCGTTCTCCACCGGATCCCAGAACCACCAGCCGCCCCAACCCAGTTCGGCGTAGGCCCACCAGCTACCGGCCACGATGCCGCAGGACAGGAAGCCCCATGCCGCATTGGTCCACGGCCGCGCCCAGCGCACCCACGCTTGCTCCATCGAGCCGCCCAGCAACGCCGCGATGGAAAACGCGAACGCCACCGAGAAACCCACATAGCCCATGTACAGCACCGGTGGATGGAAGGTCATGCCCGGGTCTTGCAGAACGGGATTGAGATCCGCGCCATCGGCAGGCATCGGCAACAAGCGACCGAACGGGTTGGACGTAAACAGGATGAAGCAGAGAAAGCCAACCGAGATGATGCCGAGTACGCTTAGGACGCGCGAAACAAATACGTCGGGCAACTGTCGGCTGAACAGGGCGAGTGCCACTGTCCAGACATTGAGGATCAATACCCACAACAACATCGAACCTTCGTGCGCGCCCCACACCGCGGCGATGCGGTAGTACCAGGGCAGCTGAAGGTTGGAGTTGTCGGCAACGTACTGCACCGAAAAATCGAAATGCAGGAAAGCCCACACCAAAATCGCAAAGGCCAGCGCCACGAAGACAGCTTGTCCGCTGGCTGCCGGTCTCGCCACCGCCATCAGCGCGCGGTTGCCGCGCCATGCGCCAAGCAGCGGCAGGATACTTTGCGCCAGCGCCAACAGCAGCGCGAGGATCAGCGCAAGTTGACCGAGTTCAGGTGTCATAGCTGCTGCTTGTCCGGCGTGGCGGATTCGTCGATGTGCTTGCCTTCGTGGGCTTTCGCCATCGCGTCTTTCAGTTCTTGCGGCATGTAGGTCTCATCGTGCTTGGCGAGCACTTCGGTGGCGACGAAGCGCGCACCGTCCATATGCCCCGTGGCGATCACGGATTGATCCTCGCGAAACAGATCCGGCAGGATGCCGGTGTATTCCACCGGCATCGCGCCCGCGGCATCGACCACGGTGAAGGTGACTTTGAGCGAATCGTTACTGCGTTGGATCGATCCCGCTTTCACCATGCCGCCAAGGCGGAAGTTTTTGTAGCGTGTCGCGTCGCCCGCTTGCACCTGGGTCGGCGTGAACAGGTAATTCATGTTCTGCTGCAGGGCATAGACCACCAGAGCCGCTGCCACGGTCACAGCAACGAGCACGGCGATGATGAGGGTGAGTCGGCGTTGGCGCGTGGGGTTCATAAGGAATAGGTGCTTTGTGGACGCGCTTAAGTTGCGGCCTTGGAGTTTCGGTTTGCGCGGTCTTTGCGTACGTCCTGCCGCGCCATTCTTGCGCGCAATTCACGCAGCAGGCGACGACGGCGAAACTGCGGCGCCAGCCAGTCGATCAGCAGCACGAGGAAGAACACACCATAAGCCGGCCAGACATAGGCTGCGTAACCGCCCATGGCGAAGAATGCGGAGAGCGAACCGCCACTCATCGACGCACCTCGTTCTCGGCAATTTGCCGTACCCAATCCTTGCCGCTTTCCAGCGAAAGCAGATCGGCGCGCGCGCGGCCGAACAAACTGGCGAAGTAATAGAATTTGGTAGCGGCCATCATCGTCAGCAACGGCCAGATCATCGACGGCGCGATGGATGAGGGCCCCAACAAACGGATGGTCGAGCCCTGATGCAGGGTGTTCCACCAGTTCACCGAGAAATGCACGATCGGCACGTTGATGATGCCGATCAGCGCAAGAAACGCCGCCGTGCGCGCACCCTGGCGGCGATCCTCGAATGAGTGGTACAGGGCGATCACGCCCAGATAAAGGAAAAGCAGCACCAGCTCCGAGGTGAGCCGTGCATCCCACGTCCACCACGTGCCCCACATGCGTTCGCCCCACAGCGATCCGGTAACGAGCGTGATGAACGTGAAGGACGCGCCGATCGGCGCGGATGCCATCGCCACCACTTCGGCCAGCTTGATGCGCCAGACCAACGCGATAAAGGCCGCGATACCCATCACGCCATAAATGAACAGGCTCATCCACGCGCAAGGCACGTGAATAAAGATGATGCGGTAATCGTCACCTTGCTGGTAATCGGGCGGGGCCAGTACCAGGCCGCCGTAGAGCGCCGCGATGCCGAGGATCAATGCCAGCGCGATCGCCCACGGTCGCAGCTTGCCTGCGAAGCCGTAAAACACCGGCGGTGAACTCAGCTTGTGCAACCACAGAGGGGTCCACTTGGCCATAAGCGATTTACGAATCCAGCGCGATACGAAGTGCGGCGGCGCAGGCCAGCGGCGCCAGCACCACAGCCAGGGCAAGTGCTGCACCCAGCCATGCGATGGGGGCGATCCATGGCAGCCCCCCTTGGGCGGCTGCCAGTGCCCCGGCGGCGAAGATCACCACCGGCACGCACAGCGGCAGCAGCATCAGAGCGAGGAGCATACCAGAGCGACGAGTCCCGGCCGTTAGGGCAACCAACACGCCACCCAGCAAGCTCAGCAGCGGGGTGGCCAGCAACAGCGCCAGCAGCAGCACCGGCATCACCGGGGACGGCAGGTGCAGCATGCCGGCCAGCAGCGGAGCGACCACGATCAGCGGCACGGCAGTAGCCAGCCAATGCGCAAGAATCTTCATGCCCAGCATCAGTGCCAGCGGCTGCGGCGCCAGCATCAGCTGTTCCAGCGAGCCATCTTCGATATCGCTGCGGAACATGGCATCCAGCGCCAGCAGCATGGCCAGCAGCACCGTAACCAGCACCACGCCGCCCGCGATCCGGCGCAGCAAGGCGTCCTCAGGACCGAGTGCGAAGGGAAATAGCGACGTGACGATCAGCGCATAGAGCACCGGTAGAACCATATCGCCACGCTGGCGCCAGGCGAGCGTGAGGTCGCGACGCAGCACCGCGGCGCACGCCTGGCCCAGTCCTGGGTATCGCGCGTCAGTCATGCAGGCGGATCCGCTGCGGTTCGCCGCCGTGGAATTGCACCGCGCCATGGCTGGTGACCAGGGCCGCGCCGCCATGCGCGATATGCGTTTCCAGTAGCCCGTTAACCAGCTCGATACCTGTGCGATCGAGGTTGGCGTAGGGCTCGTCGAGCAACCACAGCGCGGCGGGGATCAGCAGCAATCGAGCGAGTGCGACACGTTTCTTTTGACCGGCGGAGAGCTTGCGCACGGGCTCCTCTTCGTAACCGGCTAGGCCGACGGTCGCCAATGCATCGTCGATGCCGCTCTGCTCGCGATGGCCATGCAAGCCGATCGCAAAGCGCAGGTTTTCGCGTGGGCTCAGTTCGGCCTTCAATCCCAGTTGATGGCCGAGGAAAACAACCTCGCCGCTGCAACGGTCCCAGGTCAACGGTTCGCCTCGCCAGAACAGCTCGCCTTCTTCGGGGCGCAGCAAGCCGGTTAGGATGCGCATCAGAGTGGTCTTGCCGCTGCCGTTGTCGCCTTCGATCAGCGTCAGCTCGCCAGCGTCGAGGCGGAAATCCAGCGGGCCGAACACCGGCTCGTCCTGGCGATGGAAGCAAAGAGCCCGTGCTTCGAGCAAGGGCGCGGCGGGGTGGGTGGAAGTCATTCCCGACATTGTCCGGAATGCTTATCCGGCTTGTCCATGCGGTTCCCTGTCACTGGTCAAGCGCAGCCGCGCGGCACCTTCGCCGCGACCATGGACATAGGCGTTTTGGTGAAATTGCTGCGCAAGCAGGTCGATCTCGGCGAGGTCCGGGCCAATGACGAAAAAGCTGAGTTCCCGCCAGTTGTCGCCCGCGCCAAGCCCCGGTCGGATGTAAAGCGTCCGCGGTAGACAGCGCAAGGCCTCAAGCAGGTCCTGTTGCGCAGCATGATTTTGCGGGCGTGGCTGCGGCTGCGAGTAAGGGTTCCAGGCCGTGATGAATGCCCAGCTTCGGCCACCTGTCAGTGCTTGCAGTGGGGCCGGGAGCGCAGCATCGACGTGGATAGAGGCCCAGCCACCCTGCAAGAGACGCACACGGTATTCGGTGGCCCGGTAAGCATCGATGAGCGTTTTGTCCATAACGTGACTTTACGCCCTCAGTTTCGGCAGCGGGGGAAGCGTGACTTCCAATACAGAGACGGCGGCGTCCAGCGGCACGTCGTTCGCGCTGGTCGTTCCGCGCAGCAATTGCTCCAGTAACTGATCCTGCGCGCGGCCGCGTTCGTAGACGTACGCGTAGGGCAGATGGGTGAAGGTGACCATGCGATAGCGCGCCATGAAGTGCTTTGGCGCGCGCTCGGCCAGCCGGGCGCCGAGTTCGCGCTTGGCGAGATAGTGCGGATCAGCCACGGAATCGCGCATCTCGATGTAGTTCTCCAGCGCCATCGCCGCGATGGCATTGGCGTTGGGCTGTCGGATGCGTTGGAACTCGGCGAATGCGTCGGCCGTGTCACGGCCGGATTCGGCGAGCAGGTCGGCCAACACGACCGTATCCTCGAAACCGCAGTTCATCCCCTGGCCGTGGAAGGGCACGATGGCATGCGCAGCATCGCCGATCAGCAGCGCGCGGCCGTCGATATGCCAGCGGTCAAGATAGAGCGTTGACAAGGTTCCGACGGGATGGCTGTCGTAATCCTCGGCGAAACGCGGGATGAGCGGCAGCAGATCGGGAAAATCTTCGCGGAAGAAGGCGCTGGCTGCGGTGGAATCTGCAAGCGTGTCGAAGCTGGGATGCGTTCCGTGAGCTGGCAGAAACAGCGTGACCGTAAAACTGCCTTCGGTGTTGGGTAGCGCGATGCACATGTAGCCACCGCGCGGCCAGATATGCAGCGCGTGCGGTTCGATCGCGAAACGTTCGGCACCGACACCGGGCGGAATCTCCAGTTCTTTGTAGCCGTGGCCCAGCGACTCGATGCGTATGCCGAGCGGTGAGTGATTATCCATCGCCGTTCGCAGGGCCGAGCCGGCACCATCGGCACCGATAAGCACGGACGCATGGTGATGGCGTTGCGTGCCATCCTCATCGGCAAGCACGATGTGCCGCGCGTCGAAATCGGCTGCGTGCAGAGACTGGCCGAAGTGCAGGGTCACGCCCGCCGCTTCCGCCGCATCGAGCAGCAACATATTCAGGGCGCCGCGCGACACCGACCAGATCACTTCGCTGTCGTCGACGCCGTAGCGTTGCAAACCGGAGCTGCCCACGCGCGGATGCACCATGCGGCCGCGCATCATCACCGCCCGTTCCAGGACGTCGTCGGCGAGACCCGCGGTGCGCAGTGCCTGCAAACCACGTTCGGCGAGCGCGAGATTGATCGAGCGACCCCCCGTAAAGCCAACGCGGCGTGGATCGGGGTGTTTTTCGAAAACCTCCACGGAAAATCCGCGCGTTGCCAGCAACTGGGCGAGCAGGGCGCCAACCAAACCGCCGCCAATCAGGGTGATGGATTGCCGTGTCATGCTGCGTTCCGTGGAAGAGAGCACGTCACTGTTCCGCAACTGGGCGCTTCCCGCAAGTATGGCGTGAAGGCCGTAGTGCTCAGAAGCTCATGAAATAACCGCCGTTGACCGGCAGGTTGGCACCGGTGATGTAGTCGGCATCGTCTGCGGTGAGAAAAACCACCGCGCGTGCGATGTCGGCTGGCGTTCCAAGCCGCCCCACGGGGATATCGGAAATGATCTGCTGACGGATCTCATCGGGCACCGCGGCCACCATCGGCGTGTCGCAATAGCCGGGAGATACCGTATTCACCGTGACACCCTTGCGCGCCGTTTCGCGCGCCAGCGCCATGCTGAATCCGTGCACGCCCGCTTTGGCGGCCGAGTAATTGGTTTGACCGAACTGGCCGGTCTGGCCATTCACCGAGCTCAGGTTGACAATGCGGCCGAAGCTGCGGGTCGTCATGCCTTCGACCACGTGCCGGCACATGTTGAAGACGCCGTCGAGATTCACGCGCATCAGCTCGTGCCATTGCTGCGGATCCATCTTGCGCAAACTGGTGTCGCGCGTGATGCCGGCGGCATTCACCAGAATGTCGGCGTGACCGATGCTGCGCTCGAGGTGTGCGATCAGGCTGCCACAGGCCTTGAAGTCGCTGACGTCGCAGGGCTCGAAACGGATGGCGCCGTTGTAGGCGGACATCTGCTCGCGAAACGCTTCGATGCGTTCGCCGCGCGTGGCCAGATCCACAGCGATTACCTGCTTTCCGGCTTCGGCCAGGCGCAGACAAATTTCAGTGCCGATGCCACCGATGCCGCCCGTCACGATGGCGACGCGTGGGCTTGACGTTGACAAAGTCATTACATGTTTCCTTCAACCCATGCCGCGTGGCAGCACGTGCTGTGCTGCAACGGGAACCGCATCATTCAGATCAACCCGGCTTCTTGCCGGTGCGGCCAGGCTGAGCCTGTGTCGGCTGGGCTGGCTGCGTCTGGGAGGCGGCGTCGAGGAAGCCGCGCTGCATCGATTTCCACGCATCCATGTTGCGCTCCGTCATCTCGTTCAACAGCGACCAGGGAGCTTGCCCCATCAGGCTGTTGAGTTGTGTGCGGAATTGCTGCTGCTGGTCGAGGAAGACCTGCAGGCTGCGCTCCAGGTACGGCCCCATGAATCCCTGCAGGGAATCGCCGTAGAAACGGATGATCTGGCTCAGCAGCTGGGGCGACAGCATCGGCTGCCCCTTCTCCTCGTGCTCGGAGATAATCTGGAGCAGCACGGAGCGGGTGAGATCGTCGCCGGACTTGGCGTCGCGGACCTCGAAATGTTCGCCATCCAGAACCAGCTGACGGACTTCCTCCAGCGTGATGTAGCTGGAGATTTCCGTGTCATAGAGCCGACGGTTCGGGTACTTCTTGATAACGCGCTTAGTTTGTGCCATGCGACACAAGCTAGCAGAAGGTATTGCGCCGCACCAGTCGGTGTTCAGCTTTTTTGCTGCACCCCAGGGTGCAGCAAATCGCGTAGGTCAGTGCCCCATGGCCCCGCCCGCGCTACCGAAGGGCGGTCGTGAGAACCAGAGTACGGGGATCAAAATCACAAACAGGATCGCGCAGAGGAAGAACACGTCGTTGACCGCCAGGGTGAGGCCTTCACGGTTGACGATCTGGTCGATGAAGCCCAGCCGTTGGCTGGCGCTGAGATTCATATGCGATAGCTGTTGCAGATACTGCGTGGCCGCCGGCTGGCCGGGACTGACATACTCGGTCAGGGTTGCATGATGGTAGATGCCCCGATGCTGCCAAAGCGTCACGGTCACCGCGGTCGAGACGCTGGAGCCAAGCGTGCGGAAGAAATTGGACAGCCCCGATGCACTGGCGATCTCCGACGCCGGCAGGCCGGACAGATAGATCTGATTGAGCGGAATGAAGAAACAAGGGATCGCGATGCCCATCACGAAGCGCGGCACCACCAGCGTGGCGAAGGATGCGGCACTGTCGAAAGTGGAAAACCAGTAAGACGTGACCGCAAATACCATGAAGGCGAAGGTCACCACCATGCGTAGATCCAGCTTGTGCATGTTGCGGCCAAGAATCGGCGACAACAGAAAGGCGAGCACGCCCACCGGCGCACTGGCCAGGCCGGCCCAGGTGGCGGTGTAGCCCAGGGTGGTCTGCAGCCAAAGCGGAAACACGACGTTGATGCCGAAGAAGGCAAACATGCCTAAGGAAAGACTGATCACGCCCACGGTGAAATTGCGCTGCTTGAACAACGTCAGGTCCACGACCGGATGTTTGGCGTGGATTTCCCACACCACCAGGAAGGTCAGGCAGATCAGTGCCGTGATGCCCAGTGAGGAGATCAAGGGCGATGCGAACCAGTCGTGATCGTTGCCGTTGTCCAGCATGAATTGCAGGCAGCCGATACCCGCTACGAGCAAGACCAGGCCGATGACGTCGATCGGCGCCTTGATGGTCTTGGTCTCGCGTTTGTGCAGCAAGGTCCAGGTGATGATGCCTGCCAACACGCCGACCGGCAGGTTGATATAGAAGATCCACGGCCAGGAGAGGTTGTCGGTAATCCACCCGCCGAGAATCGGACCGAAGATCGGCGCCACCACGACGGTCATCGCCCACAGCGCCAGCGCAATGCCTTGTCGTTCCTTTGGATAGCTGGAAAGCAAAAGAGTCAGCGATAGCGCGACCATCGGACCCGAACCCGCGCCCTGCATCAGTCGACCGATGACCAGCATCGGCATGCTGGTGGCCATGCCGCACAGCATGGAGAACACCACGAACAACATCACCGACGTGACGAAGGTGCGCACCTCGCCGAAGCGACGCGCGATCCAGCCGGTGAGCGGTTGCATGATCGCGCTGGCCAGCGAATACGAACTGATCGTCCACGTGCCTTCGCTGGCGCTGACGCCCAGGCTGCCGGAGATATGCGGCACGGCCACGTTGACGATGGTCATGTCCAGCACCTCCATGAAGGTGCTGAACGCGACGGCGATGGTCAGCAGCACCAGCGGCGTACCGTGCAACGGCTTCAGCGGTGCGGCTTTTTCAGGAGTGACAGCCATGAAGGGCTCGCTCGGCGGTATCAGTTCGAGGTATCGGCGGACGTGCCAAGGTTGGCGCGGATGATTTTCTCGGCTTCCGCATCGGCCTGCGCGGCGACCTGGTCATACACCGATGTTTCGGCGGGTGGCTGTTGCGACGCTGCAGCGAGCACGGGACCCTTGTCGTCCGTGATATCCACCGTCACATCGGCAGACAGACCCACACGCAGTGGATGTTTGTCGAGCTCGTCGTTATTCAGCGCGATGCGCACCGGCACGCGCTGCACCACTTTGATCCAGTTACCCGTGGCATTCTGCGCAGGCAGCAAGGAGAACACGCTGCCAGTGCCGGCCCCTAAGCCGATGACCTTGCCGTGGTATTGGGCGCTACCGCCGTAGAGATCCGTGGTGATCTTCACGGGTTGGCCAATACGAATGTGACGCAGCTGGTTTTCCTTGAAGTTCGCATCGATCCACAAGTTGTGCAGCGGGATGATGGTCATCAGCTGTTGGCCGGGCGTGATGCTGCTGCCGAGCTGCACACTGCGTTGCGCGACATAGCCGGTAACGGGTGCCACGATGGTGTTGCGCTGTGCGGCAACCCACGCGGCGCGAAAGTTCGCGCGGGCCTGCAGTACCGAAGGATTGTTAGCAACATCGGTACCTTCGACTGCTGCGCGCGAGGCGTTTGCTTGCGCCTTCGCCGCATCCAGCGCGGCGCGCGCCTGCGCGACGCTATCGCGCATGTGCTGCACGACTTCGGGCGATTCGGCTTGCGCAGCCACCAGCGGCAAGTGTCGTTTGAGATCGGCTTCGGCCTTGCGCAGGTCAACTTCGCGTGCCGCCACCGTCGCATCGGCGCTGCTTACCGAATCGGTCTGTTGGCGCACCTCGCGCACCGCCTGAGCCAAAGCGCTACTGGCCTGGCGTAGACGCACATCAGCATCGGTGCCATCCAGTTTCACCAGGACTTGCCCGGCGTCGACGTGTTGCGTGTCGTCGGTCAGGATCGCAACGACCGTGCCGGACACCTGCGAAGAAAGTGCAACCTGATTGCCGCCGATATAGGCGTTGTCGGTGGTTTCGCGAATGGAAAATACGAAAAACCAAAGCAAGCACCACGTGAGCGCGGCCAGCACGAATAGGGTGGCCACGATCAACAGAGCGCGGCTGCGCTTGGCGGGGTCCTTCGCGGCAAGGCCGCTATCGTTGGCGTCCTTGGAGAGGGTGGACTCAGAGGCGCTCATGGTCGGGGGCTCCGGCGAGATTCGAAGTGGAAGCGGTGGAAGAGGAAGATGTAGTGGACGGCGCTTCGTTGCTGGCGGCGACGTGATAACCGCCGCCGAGCGCCTTGATCAAGGCGAGGTCCGTACTCAGCGCTTGGGCTTGCAGGCTGACGGCCTGGTCTCGTTGCTGAAGCAGTTGAGCCTCCGCGGCAAGGCTTTCGCGCGCGTCCTTGACGCCACGCTGTGCACGAGCCTGCGCCGTAGCAACCAACATGCTGTTGGCCTGCACTTGTGCCATCTGCTTGGTGCGTCGCGCTGCGATTTGTTGCGCGGTCACAGCTTGTGTGGCCACATCTTTTGCGGCATCCGTGAGGGTCACGTTGTATTGGGCAATGGCGGCATCGAGCTGGGCGCGGCTAGCGCCATAACCGGCTTTGAGTCGGCCGCCCTCGAATATCGGCAAATGGACGGCTGGCGTAATGCCAAAGACACGGCTGCCGAGTTCGAACAGATTGCCAAGGTCGCCGCTGCCGCCTTTGGTCAACCCCGGAATGTTAGGAGAGCCTTGATTCGTGCTGGAGAGACCGGCCATGGCGTTGATACTCACGTCGGGAAAATACTCGGCGCGTGCCACATCGGTTTGTTTTAACGCGGACTCGACTTGCCAGCGACTGGCAGCGATATCCGGTCGACGCGAGATGAGATCCAGCCTTGCGTCATCCGGAAGCGTGCCTTCGACATCCGGCAACGCGTGCGGTTGCAACGGCGGCAGTTCGCTGGGCGACACACCGGCTAGCGCCGCGAGCACCACTTTGCGAATCTCGATAGAGCCTTCCAGCGTGACCTGCATCTGTTGCACGCTGGCTAGCTGCGCACGTGCCTGCTGCACGGTGTCCGATAAGTCCACGCCTTGGCGCACGCGCAGGTCGGCGATCTGTAGCAAGCGCTGCTGTACGGCCACAGCCTGCTTTGCAAGCGAGAGTCTGCTTTCGTCGGCCAGCCAACCAAAATAGGTGTCCGCTACCGCGTTCTGGATGGTCAGTGCGGCAGCGCTGCGCTGGGCTTCGGCCGCGTGCGCCTGATCCAAGGCGGCTTCGATCGCGTTGCGCTTCTTGCCCCACCAGTCGAAATCGTACTCAAGCTGTACACCCAGGTCGGCCTGGTTGTACCAATCGAAGCCGAGCAGGGCCGGCGGGAACAGGCCGTGATCGCTCATGCGTTGCCGCGTGAGCTGTGCATTGCCGTTGATATTCAAGCCTGCCTGCGCAGCTGCGACTTTTACGGACTGCTCGGCGGTCTGCACGCGCGAATGCGCTTGCGAGAGATCGGGCGATTGCTTCACCGCTAACGCGATCAGTTCATCCAGCTGCGGATCGTTGTAGACGCGCCACCAATCGGTGGCCGGCCAACCCGCGCGCGTCGGAGCCTGAAGGCCGGCCAGCGGCACATCATCGCGCAGGTTTGGATGAGACAGTTTTGCGGGAATGAATGCACAGCCCGCCACGCCCACGGTAAGCAGCGTGATCAATGCGAGCGGGCGAAAGCGCAGGGAAAAGTGGGGGAGAGCGACGGTCATGGCGGATCACCCGCTTCGTGTTCGAGTTGGGAGAGGTTGTCGGCAAGCTTGCGCAACAAGCGACTCAGGTTGCGCCGATCCATATCGCTGAAGCCGGCGAAGATGAGCTGCAGGCTTGGAAACATGGTGGGCAGCATCTTCAGTACGAAGCGCCGTCCCGTCGCGGTGATACGCATGACCACCCGACGTCGATCTTCGGCACTAGGGCCGCGCGTGATAAGGCCGCGCTTGACCAAGGCGTCCGCGATACGAGTCATGTTCGTGGCGCCTTGCAAAGTGAAGGCGCAGAGCTCACCTGGTGTGGAGCTGCCGTCCGGTCTGGAGAACAGCATCATCAGGGTGCGAAATTCGCTGTCGTTGAGCTTGTGCGGCTTGAGCTTGTGTTCGAATTGCGCCTGCACGCGCTCGCTTAGCAGCAGCAAGATACGACAGAGCGCCGCATCTTGAGGCATTTCGGGAATGACTTCGCGGACGCGGGCAATGCCCTCATCCAGCATTTTTAGATGGTCGCGCAGGGACATTTCATCGATGCATATTTCATTGATGGAACAAATGATGCGCCGCGATGCAAGCGATTTGCAAGTGCCAAGGAACCGCTGGCTTAGAGCCTAAACTCCGAAGAGGCGCTGCACGTTGGCTGTTGTAGCCATGGCAAGCTCATCGGGATCGCTATTGCGCAAGCGGGCGATGCAGTCGAGGGCGTCGGTCAGATAGGAGGGTTCGTTGCGCTCGCCACGATGAGAGGCACCTGGCTGATCGGGCGCGTCGCTCTCCAGCAGCAGATATTCGAGCGGCATGTTTGAAACGATTCGGCGCAGGCGTTGCGCCCGCTCGTAGGTGATGGGGCCGCCAATACCTAAGTGGAAGCCGAGTTTCCATAACTGTTCGGCTTGTTCCTGGCTGCCCGAGAAGCTGTGCACCACGCCGCGCAAGCCGCCTATGCGGCGCAAGGTCGTCGTCACTTCATCCAGGGCTGCGCGTGCATGCAAAATCACCGGCAGGTCGAATTCGCGAGCTAGGTTCAATTGTTGTCGAAAGTATTCGCGTTGCCCCTGCGCATCATGTCCTTCTTGATGAAAGTCGAGACCGATTTCACCGATGGCGACGGGGCGATGTGTTTCAAGCCATTGCGATAACGCGGTCAGGTCACCGTCGCGATGTCGATGCATAAACATCGGATGCAGGCCATAGGCGGGGAATAAACCGCTTCCGGGCAGGCATAGGGCCTGGATGCGCGACCAGCTTGCGGCGTCGGTGCCCGGAATTATCTGCAGGGCCACGCCCGCGGCGCGTGCGCGTTCCACGGCCGCGTCGCGGTCCGCGTCGAAGCGCGTATCGTCCAAGTGCACGTGGCTGTCGGCGAGTCGTGGCATAGTTCGCGGTCGATTTGTTATGCAGCCACCCATCTCCAGTGCCGTGCTGTCGATCCAGGGTGTGGATGAATCGACAGTTTTGAGACCAGTCTAGGCGCTATTCAGCGTCCCGGCGTTTCAATGTCACTACGTAAAAAATGTCGCGGGGACGCAGCGAGCGCTGCGGCTGTTTTAGTACAGGAGATTCAGGAATGAGTAAGTTGGCAGTCAATGCATTGTGCATGAGTCTGGTGGCGACGTTTGCCTTTGGCTTGGCGGCGTGCAGTAAGCAGGCCGGTTCTGATGCGAATAATGCCGGTGCGGCTATCGCGACCAGTGTCGCTGGTGCCGCAAGTACCGCTCAAGCGACGCCGCCCGCGCAACCGGATCAACCGCCGCCGTCTGACGGTGGTACGCAATATGCCCAGGTCGTCAGCGTGACGCCCGTAAGTCAGGTTGCGGGCGCCCCGCAACAAGTCTGTCACGATGAGGTGATTTACAAGAAAGTGCCGCCGAAAGACGAGCACCGTATCGCCGGAACCGCGATCGGTGCCGTAGCGGGCGGTTTGCTCGGGCACTTGGTCGGTAGCGGAAAGGGCAATACCTTGGCGACGGTCGCTGGCGCGGTGGGTGGCGGCTATGCGGGCAATCGCATCGAGGCAAACCGTCAGGAGCACAACGTTAAGGCCGAGACGGTGCGCCGTTGCAGTGCCGTTGCAAATGCCGGCGGTAATATCGCGGCGTATGACGTGACCTACGTTTACAACGGTGTGACGCGCACCACCCGCATGGATCATGATCCAGGCAATCAAGTTCAGGTCGTGCAAGGCGTTGCTGTCGTTTCGGATGCGCATTGATCAATTCATCAGGAGATCGTCGTGAATATCAAGACAAGTAATGTGGGAGTCATAGCGGCGTTGATGGTGAGTGTGGCGGCGCTATCCGGGTGTCAGACCCAACCGGTGTATCAGGGGCAGACTGCCTACGGCTACCGCGGTTGCCAGAGCTGTGGCGTCGTGCAGCAGATCCAGCAGGTTTATGTGCAGCAGCAGGGCACCAACAACAGCGGTATCGGCACCGTGATCGGTGCGGTGGCAGGCGGCATTCTGGGCAGCACCATTGGCCATGGCCGCGGCAATACGGCAGCTACCGTAGGTGGTGCTGTGGTGGGTGGCGTCGTGGGGAACCAGGTGGGTGCGGCGAATAGCACGCCGGGCGGCACCGTGCCGGCTTGGCAGATCGTGATTCGCCTGGATAGCGGCCAGTACGCAACGGTCACGCAGATTCCCAATCCCGGCGTGCGTCCTGGCGACTATGTCGTGATCAACAATAATCTGGTCTATCCGCGCTGATTTTCTGTTACTTATTTGGACATTTAGACGTCCATAAAAAAAGGCCCTCTACCGAGGGCCTTTTTTGCGCCGGATTGGCGACTATCAGTTGATCGAGTAAAACTTGTGATCGCCGATCGTTACCGCATTGCGATTGCGCGACCATACAGGCGAGACCGATACGGTAGCGAAATGATCCGCATGCGGCACGAAGAAGCGCCGTTCGTCTACGGGAAGATCCCAGTTCGTGATCGACTTGCCTGCGATGTCCCACGCTTTTTGGAACGCTTTGAGATTGTCGATGTCCTGGGATTGCGACGTAGTGGTAAGCGCAAATTGATGCGGTGACTTCACCACATCACACACCGTGCCACCCCATTGACCGCGTTCGCGTCGACGCATGGCTACTTCAGCCACGGCCATCTGACCAATCGTCGTCTGGCTACGTGCTTCCAGATAGACGGTGGTCGCCAGACAAGTCTGGTCTGCGAGCGGTTGGGGCAGTACGGACATTAGCCACAACAACATGGAAAGTTTCATATCTGCCTCCAGCTTGCAGTTACGGCGAGACATCACATGCATGTCTTGACGCAGTTGCGGTGGACGGGCGGGCAGGCCGTTCCACCTGGATCTATCGCTCATGCCGAAACTTGTGGCACAGGCGGTTAGCCACGACAACGTGGCGGATTCGATCAGCATGTCCGATGCCGACCGTCGTTGATTTGGCTATGACGCTGCGGGCTAAAGAGCCCATGCGTGCAGCGTGTTCGCGCATACGGCGAATTGTCCTCCGGCGATATTTCTGCCGGGTCGCGCCGATCCGGACCCCTCCGGTTCGTCGCGTATGTCGGCATCCTGCGGGCTGAATGGATGCCGAAAAAAGTTTGGCGGAATCTAGTGGGCCCTTCTCGTCTTTGCAAGTGCCTGGTCGGTTTGATTCACGTTTCGCTCACATTGTTGACATTGCACAAATGACGTAAGCATTAATCCGGCCAAGTGTTGAGTAGCTGTACAGCAACATCATCATCGCTAGTGTTTTCCGCGTGTTGCACGATGTTGTTTGCAATCTCATCGGCGATCACAGCAAGTGCTTCGATGCGATCATCATGTTGTATCACATCCAGCAATCGCACGAACTCGCGATCGTTTTGTCGCAACACGCTTCCTGCTGCAACGATTCTCGATAATTCGACCTGATGCAGATGTCGTTTGTTCCCGCCGCGGTAATGCAATCGCGCAACGATTTCCTGTCCGGGATAACATCCTTTGTCGAGTGCAACGGCACCCAATCGATGCAATGACAATGCGGGTGGAAGCAACTCATTCAATGCATCGTCTGGAAGCCATGGCCATCCTGCGCGCAATTCCATAACGCGCCGTGCATCGTCATCGTTTGCGTGCGAACTCAGCAGTAAAGAGTGCGCACCACAGCCAAGATGAATAACGTCATCTTCCGCGTCGACAACGTACATCGGCATTGCCGAACCGGATCCGAGCACGGATGAGTTTGCAACCATCAACTTGACGCGCAAGCGAAACACGAAGCGCTGTAATGCATCAGCGAAACTTGCCGCGTCGCCGCCGCGAAGCATCAATAGGAATCGTTCGTCAGCCAATCGCGCGAGATGGAATAGGGCGCGTACCCGACCCTGCGCATCCAGCCAGCTGCTGAACTGCCACTGGCCGTTCGGCAGGGTGCTCACCTGACTGGTGAACTGGTTGTGCGCGAAGGTAGCGGCGTCCGGGCCTTCGATAAAAAGTGCTTGGGCGATGTTGGATGTCGGCATGCGCGTAGGGACATGGGGGCGGCGGGGTCGTGCTGCAAGGCGGCAGGCCCAGCCCTGCAACGCTAGGTGCCGCGCGTCAACTGGTTGTGCCGCTATGCCGCAAGTATTACGCTTTTAGCGATACGAACCATGCCCGACACCTCCTCCAAACCCGCAACCAGTCCCCAACCCGCAAAGACGGAGCGCGCTGTTACGCCTGCTTCGCCCGCGCAGGAGAAGGAACCGGCCGGGCGACCGGCGCCGGATCCCACACGCTACGGCGATTGGGAAAAGAACGGGCGCTGCATCGACTTCTGAGTCACTGCACCAGTCCGTGTTGTGAACACGGCGATGATGCAGGGAGCAGGTGGCGGTGTGGGCATCAGCGATTCCACCCCAGGATAGCCGCCATGGCAGACACGCGACGACCGCTCTCACCACACCTACAGATATATAAGTGGCAAGTGCAGATGGTGACCTCCATCCTGCATCGCGCCACCGGCATCGCCCTGGCCGTGGGCACGCTGATGATCCTGTGGGGCCTCCTCGCCCTGGCTGCTGGTGAAGACGCCTTCAACCAGTTCAAGGTTTGCACTGGCAGTCCGCTCGGCGTCATCTTGATGATCGGCTGGACCTGGGCACTGTTTTTTCATCTGTGCAACGGCATTCGTCACCTGATTCAGGATGCAGGCGCCGGTTATGCCATTTCGCAGTTCGTGCGTTCCAGTTGGCTGTCGGTGATCGTCAGCATCGTACTGACGCTGCTTGTATGGGCATATGTGCTGACCGCCGGAGGCGCCGCATGAGCACGAACGCGAAAGATCTGCAGAACCCCCTTAAGCGTGCGCGCGGGCTCGGTTCGGCCCAATCGGGCGTCGGCCATTGGTGGACGCAACGCGTGACGGCCGTTGGCTTGGTATTACTTGGCATCTGGTTTGTCGTCCTCGTGCTCGGCTTGCTGCATGCCGATTACGCGACGGCCAAGGCGACGGTGGCCAAACCGTGGAATGCGGTGCTGCTGGTCGCCTTTTTGATCACTGCGTTCTGGCATGCCGTGCTCGGCTTGCAAGTAGTGATCGAAGATTACGTGCACACCCGCTGGAAAGAAGTTTTCCTGCTGGTGGCGATTAAGTTCCTCGCGGTGCTGGGCGCGCTAGCTGGCGCGCTGGCTGTACTGCGCATCGCATTGGGAGCCTGAGGCCGATGGAAGCCTACAAGATTCAGCAACACAAATATGACGTGATCGTAGTCGGCGCCGGTGGTGCTGGCCTGCGCGCCACGTTCGGCCTGGCGGAAAAGGGCCTCAAGGCCGCTTGCATCACCAAGGTGTTTCCCACCCGTTCGCACACCGTGGCGGCACAGGGCGGCATCGCCGCCGCACTCGGCAACATGGGCGAAGACGACTGGCGCTTCCATTTCTACGACACGATCAAGGGTTCGGACTGGTTGGGTGACCAGGACTCCATCGAGTACATGTGCCGTGAGGCCATTCCCTCGATCCTTGAGCTGGAACACTACGGCGTGCCGTTCTCGCGCACCGATGACGGCCGCATTTACCAGCGCCCGTTTGGCGGCATGACGACGCATTACGGCAAGGGCACCGCGCAGCGTACTTGCGCTGCCGCCGACCGTACCGGCCACGCGATCTTGCATACGTTGTATCAGCAGGCGCTGGCGCATGACGCTACGTTCTTTGTCGAATACTTCGCCATCGACCTTATCTTCGATGAAGAAGGCATTTGCCGCGGTGTACTCGCGCTCGACATGAACGAAGGCACGCTGCATTTCTTCCGCGGCCAGGCCGTTGTGCTGGCAACCGGCGGTTACGGGCGCGCCTATTTCAGCGCCACGTCGGCGCATACCTGCACCGGCGACGGCGGCGGCATGGTGCTGCGCGCCGGGCTCGCGCTGCAGGATATGGAATTCGTGCAGTTCCATCCCACTGGCATTTACGGCGCGGGCTGTTTGATTACCGAAGGCGTACGTGGCGAAGGTGGTTACCTCACCAACTCCAACGGCGAGCGCTTCATGGAGCGCTACGCGCCGAGCGCGAAGGATCTTGCTTCGCGTGACGTGGTGAGCCGCGCGATTACCGTCGAGATCCGCGAAGGTCGCGGCGTTGGCGAGCATAAGGATCATGTGCATCTGAATCTGATGCATCTGGGCGCCGAGGTCATCCACGAGCGTTTGCCGGGCATCGCCGAATCTGCCCGCATTTTCGCTGGCGTGGATGTGACGAAGGAACCGATCCCTGTATTGCCGACCGTGCACTACAACATGGGCGGCATCCCGACCAACTATCACGGCGAAGTGGTGCAGAAGAAGGGCGATGACGTCGACGCCGTGGTGCCGGGCCTGTTCGCTATCGGCGAAGCGGCTTGTGTGTCGGTGCACGGTGCCAACCGTCTGGGTTCCAACTCGCTGCTCGACCTGGTGGTGTTTGGTCGCGCGGTGTCGCATCGCTGTGCCGAACTGATCAAGCCAGGTGCCGCGCACAAGGATCTGCCGGCCAATGTGCTGGATAAGGCGCTCGCACGCTTCGATGGCCTGCGCAATGCCAATGGCAGCATGCCGACCGCGCAGATCCGCATGGATATGCAACGCACCATGCAGAAAGATGCCGCCGTGTTCCGCACAGGCGAAACCTTGAAGGAAGGCAGCCAGAAGATTTCAGCCGTCTACGACTCGTTCAAGGACGTCAAAGTCAGCGATCGTTCCATGGTGTGGAACTCCGACCTGATCGAAACGCTGGAACTGTCCAACCTGCTGGCGCAGGCCGTGGCGACGATGCATTCCGCTCAGCAGCGTCCGGAAAGCCGCGGTGCTCATGCGCGTGAAGATTTCCCCGATCGCGACGACCATGACTGGATGAAGCACACCCTGGTCAAGGTCGATGACAACGGCAACAGCAACTTCGATTTCCGCCCGGTGCACATGTACACCTTGACCGATGAGGTTGAGGTTGTGCCGCCGAAGAAGCGCGTCTACTAAAGAGCCTGAATATGGTCTCGGCGTGGCCCGCGCCGTGACTGTTTGCCTGACGGGCAAGGAGGAACGAAGGCGTGTATGTCGATACACAACTGAGAGAGGACGCCGCCCGGCGGGCAAACAGTCACGGCCCGAAGGGTTGCCGCGGCGCGTCCACCATGCGGCAGCGCGTGGCTTGGCTTGCCAGCCAGGCAAGCGCTGCGCCACGCACTACCACCTGGCGAACGCACCGCGGCAACGCGGGCTACGCCGAGACCATATTCAGGCTCTAATCCGACTGGAGAGGCAATCGTGGCCGAGTTCACGCTACCCAAGAATTCGAAGATCCAGCCGGGCAAGCACTATCCGGCGAAAGACGCGAAAAAACCGCGTACGTTCCGCATCTATCGCTGGTCGCCGGATGACGGCCAGAACCCGCGCGTCGATACGTACGAAGTCGACCTGGCCGCTTGCGGCCCAATGGTTCTGGACGCGTTGCTGAAGATCAAGAACGAGATCGATCCTACGCTCACACTGCGCCGTTCCTGCCGCGAAGGCATCTGCGGTTCGTGCGCGATGAATATCGACGGCACCAATACGCTAGCCTGTACTCGGGCCATCGAGGAGTGCGCGTCCGGCGACGTGAAGATCTATCCGCTACCGCACATGCCGGTAGTGAAGGATCTCGTGCCGGATCTCACCCACTTCTACGCGCAGTTCGCATCGATCAAGCCGTGGCTGCGCACACAGAGCGCGGCGCCGGATCGCGAGCGACTGCAGTCGCCGGAAGATCGCAAGAAGCTCGACGGGCTGTACGAGTGCATCCTGTGCGCATGCTGCTCCACCAGCTGCCCGAGCTACTGGTGGAATGGTGACCGCTACCTTGGGCCGGCGATCCTGCTGCAGGCTTATCGTTGGATCGTCGACTCGCGCGACGAAGACACCGGTGCGCGCCTGGACGATCTGGAAGATCCGTTCAAGCTCTATCGCTGCCACACCATCATGAACTGCGCGCGTACTTGTCCGAAGGGTTTGAACCCGGCAAAGGCGATTGCGGAGATCAAGAAGCTGATCGTGGAACGTCGCTCGGCGTGATGTGCCGCTTTTCCCTCTCCCCTCCGGGGAGAGGGCAGGGTGAGGGGGCAATCTTGCGCTGCTCTTGAAATCGAAGTGTGCTTCGATTGACGTTCGGGGCAAGCCCCAGCCCCTCACCTCAATCCTCTTCCTCGCTCCTCAAAGCGAGGCCATCCATGGCCTCTCCCCGCGTCCCGCAGGGGAGAGAAGGCGAAGGAGGCGCTTCACGCGCTTTAATTTGATGGAAGATACGTGCATCAAACGTCTGCGTTGGCGCACCCGCCGCGGTACACGCGAACTCGATGCGCTGTTTGGCGGTTGGCTGGAGTCGTCTTTCCTTACTGCGGACGAAGCCCAACGCCAGGCTTTCGACGAATTGCTCGATGTGCAGGATCCGGACCTATGGGACTGGGTCATGGGCCACGCCCGGCCACCGCGCGCGGATTGGCAAGCGATCATCGATGACATCCGCGCCCGCCATCGGCTTTGAATACAGGCCCTCGCGCTGGGCTCCTCGTCTGCTTGTCGCAGTGACCATTCTGACTGTGCTGGCGATTGCGTTATCGGGCATGCCTGGCGTGCTGCAGATCATGGTCGCCGTGATAGCCCTCATCATGTGCGGCAACGCCGTGCGTCGACTGGACTTGCCAATTACGGCGATCGGCTGGGCTAACCAGGGCGGTTGGAGCCTGCGCAGCTCGGACGGTGCTGATGAGCCGGCGACCTTGTTTTCGTTCAAGGTTATTCGGACCGTTGTCCTGCTTCGGCTGACCAGCCGCCGTTACGGCAAGCTCACCTTTTGGCTGATGCCGGATAACAGCGACGCGGATATCCGGCGACGCCTGCGTATGCGGCTGGCTGTCCTGCGGGCCGATGCAGGCGAGGATGCGTCCTGACGCCCCCGGTTGCCGCGTTGCTTCGCTTGGGGCACTCTGCGCGCGCGGCACGGTCCAAGGGATTCCACGATAATCCGATATCCGGGCGGCCTGTCTCCCGACCCCATAAGCGAACCCTTCATGTTTCGACCGCTCGAGCTTTTCATCGGCCTGCGTTACACGCGCTCTAAACGGCGCAATCAGTTCATCTCCTTCATTTCCACCGTTTCCATCGTTTGCATCACGATCAGTGTGATGGCGTTGATCACGGTGATGTCGGTGATGAATGGGTTCGACTACCAGCTGCGTTCGCGCATTCTGGGCGCGATCTCTGACGCCACGGTGTCCGGCCTTCCCGGTCAGAGCATCCAGGACTGGCAACACGCCATGCACGTGGTGCAGGCCAATCCGCACGTGAAAGGGGCGGCACCCTATGTGGAGATCCAGTCGTTCCTGGAGGGGCAGCGATCCGGCGGCGCGTTGGTACGCGGCATCGATCCGGCTCAGGAACCCAACGTCTCCGACATCAACAAGCACATGGTGGCGGGATCGTTCGATTCGTTGACGCCCTCCAGCTGGAACATCGTGCTCGGTAAGGATCTGGCGATACAGCTTGGGGTGAACATCGGCGATCGAGTGACGATGGTCGTACCCGAGTTGCGCGCCACGCCGATGGGCGCGATGCCGCGTTTTCGCAGCTTCAAGGTGAGTGGCATCTTCGAAATGGGCATGGAGGAGTTCGACTCCGGCCTCGGGCTGATCAGCATGGGCGACGCGGAAACGCTCAAAAGCATCGCCGGCCCTACTGGCATCCGGCTGAAGCTGGATGACCTCTACAACGCCAGCCCCGTGGCGCTCGATCTGGCCAACAAGCTCGGCCAAACCTATGAAGTGACGACCTGGATGGACAGTCACGCCAACTTCTTCTCCGCCATCTCGATGGAGAAGAAAGTGATGTTCATTATTCTTTCGCTGATCATTCTGGTGGCCGTGATCAATCTGATCTCGATGCTGATGATGCTGGTGACCGACAAACAGGCCGACATCGCCATCCTGCGCACGCTCGGCTCCACACCGCGCAGCATCATGGGGATGTTCATGGTGCAGGGCGTGTTGGTGGGTGTCGTCGGTATCGGGTTTGGCGTGGGTCTCGGCTCACTGTTGTCCTGGCAGTTGCCGGGCATCGTGAAGTGGATCGAACACATCACCGGCATCGTGTTCCTGTCGCCCGACGTCTATTACATCAGCGAAGTACCCAGCAAACTCGATTGGCACGATGTCACTTGGGTGGCCCTGGTCACCTTTGCATTCTCGCTGTTGGCCACGCTTTATCCGGCATGGCGCGCATCGCGTACCCAACCGGCGCAGGCGCTGCGCTATGAGTAAGCCCATGACCCAGGTTTCGTCCGACATCGTGCTGCGCGCCAGCCATATCGCCAAGACTTATGAAGAAGGCGATCTGCGCACCAAGGTGCTTAGTGATGTCAGCTTCACACTCAAACGCGGTGAAACGCTGGCGATTGTGGGCGCGTCGGGTTCCGGCAAGAGCACGTTGCTCCACATCATCGGTGGTCTGGATACGCTCACCGACGGTGAAGTGGAGGTGGAAGGGCGCTTGCTCTCCAAGCTTTCCGATGCGGAGCGCGGTCGCGTGCGCAATCGGTCGCTTGGCTTTATCTACCAGTTCCATCACTTGCTGCCGGAGTTCACCGCGCTGGAGAACGTGTGCATGCCTTTGCTGATTCGCGGCACAAGCATCGGCGAAGCACAGAAGCAGGCGAAAGTGCTGTTGGATCGGGTGGGGCTTGGGCAGCGACTGGAGCACAAACCTGGCGAACTCTCCGGCGGCGAGCGTCAACGCTGCGCCGTGGCACGTGCGCTGGTGACGCGTCCGTCTTGCGTCTTGGGCGATGAGCCGACGGGCAACCTCGACGAGATCAACGCCGCGCAGGTTTATGCGCTGATGCTTGAGCTTAATCGCGAGATAGGCACCAGCTTCATCCTCGTTACGCATGACAACCGCCTGGCTGCGCGCATGGACCGCACGTTGGAACTGCACAATGGTGAGTTGCGCGAAAAGCCCCTAGTGCAATAACGCGTAAGCAAGTCCCGAATTGACGGGTACGGAAGTGCGTCGCCCGCCTACACGAGAGGCGGGTGACCGTGCGCTAGTGTTGTCGCTCTGTCGGGATGCGGAGCGGCTCATCAATGCGGCAGGCAGGGAAGTGGCCTAGTGCGACGGCAGCAGCGTTGGCGTTGCTGGCCGGTGTAGTCGTTGTGCAATGGTTCCCCGTATTGCCACCGAATGGGCTCATCGCCGTGCTCATCGGGTGCGCGCCGATATTGGCATGGCGTTTACCGCAGTCTCGTTGGCTGATTGTCGTGTTGCTTGGTTTCGCGTGGGCCGCATGGCGAGGAGGCGCTGCGATGGATGCGCGCCTGCCAAGCGAATGGGAAGGGCAGGATTTCACCGCGATAGGTCGCATAGAAGGCCTGGTGCAGACAAAAGCCGACACGAGCGGTTTTCTCTTTCACATCGAGCAGACGACGCGTGATGGGCAAATCTTGCCTTGGCGGGGAATGGCGCGGGTAAGTTGGTACGCCGAGCCGCCGTCGAAACTGGAACCTTGTTCGCGCTGGCAGTTGTCATTGCGTTTGCGCAGACCGCGCGGCATGGTAAATCCGGGTGGCACGGATGGTGAGCGCAGCTCGCTTGCGCGTGGAGTCGCTGCAGTAGGTTACGTGCGGGACGACTCATCGAATCAGCAGCAATCCGCTGCGCACTGGTGCATCGACCGCGTGCGCGACTCCTTGGCGAGCGACATCCAGGCACGCGTGCCCGATACCCATGACGCTGCGCTGCTACGCGCTTTCACGGTGGGAGATACGCGCGGACTCGATGTCCACGATTGGGATGTGGCGCGTGCCAACGGTATCTCCCATCTGATTGCCATTTCCGGATTCCATGTGGG
>JAATFF010000069.1 GCA_015655335.1 Lysobacterales bacterium
AAGGCAAAGAAATTCTGCGCGATCTGGGCGCGATTGCCGCCGCATCGCTCGACTTCGGCGACGAGGACGAAGACGAGGATGCCCTGATCGAAGTGCACGAATTTGTGCGCATGGGCGCCATGTTGCTGTTCACGGAATGTCGCATGCCTGACCGGTCGTCCCGCGGCACACTGCATTGAATATCGCTCCTGACGAATTCGCCCGCCGGCGCAGCCAGCTCATGAAAATGGCGGGGCACGATGCTGTGGTCCTCATTGCTACGGCGCCCGAGCGCATGCGCAATGCCGATGCTCCATGGCCTTACCGGCAGGACTCGGATTTCCACTATTTGAGCGGTTTTCCCGAGCCTGACGCCGTACTGGCGCTACTGCCGGGGCGTCAGCACGGCGAGGTTGTGCTGTTCTGTCGCGAGCGCGATCCAGAGCATGAACGTTGGCATGGCGAATCGATCGGCACGGAACGCGCGGTCGCCGATTACGGTATGGACGATGCGTTTCCGATCGACGATATCGACGACATCTTGCCGGGCATGATCGAGGGCAGGGGACGCGTGTACTGCCATTTCGGGCGCGAACCGCAATTCGATGCGCAACTGCTCGGTTGGATGCGCCGTTTGCGGCAATTGCGCGGCGGCGGCGTAGTGCCCAAGGAATTCGTGGCGCTAGGTCATCTGCTGCACGATCTGCGGCTGTACAAATCGCGTGCGGAATTGAAATTGATGCGTGCCTCCGCGGCGATCGCCGCCGAGGCGCATGTGGCTGCCATGGCGCTGGCGCGCGCGGGACATCATGAATACGAAGTGGAAGCGGAATTGTTGCGCGTTATGCGCACACGCGGCGCGGTCGCCGCTTTTCCACCCATCGTCGCCGGCGGTATCAATGCTTGCACCATGCATTACCAAGCCAATCGAGCGCCATTGAAAAGTGGCGATTTACTGCTGATCGATGCCGGTGCGGAATTGGAATGCTATGCCTCCGACATCAGTCGCAGTTTTCCGATCAGCGGTCGCTATAGCCGCGAGCAGCGAGCACTGTACGAAGTAGTGCTTACCGCACAACTGGCCGCCATCGATGAAGTATTGCCAGGGCGTTCTTACACCACCGCGCACGATGTGGCGGTGCATGTGATCACCGAAGGCTTGTGTGCGCTCGGTCTGTTGAAAAGCGAACCCGCCGAAGCCATTGCCCAAGGCAGCTACAAGCGGTTTTTCCCGGCCAAAACCAGCCATTGGCTGGGCTTGGATGTGCACGATGTCGGCGACTATCGCGTCGACGGCGAGTCGCGCTTGCTTGAGCCGGGCATGGTGCTTACGGTCGAACCGGGCATCTACATTGCTCCGGACGACATGTCGGTACCCGAGGCATGGCGCGGTATCGGTATTCGCATTGAGGACGATGTCGCCGTGACACGCGATGGGCACGAAGTGCTCACCAACGATGTGCCGAAAGACCCGGCGGTGGTCGAAGCGCTACTTGCGAAGCGCTGATTTAGGCCGATTCACCGATGTCGTCGTGGGCGAGCCGTTTGCAGAAAGCGGCCGTCTCATCGTCCATCGGAAAGCATGATTCGATATGCAATTCTTCGATGGTCACATCGCGCGGCGTACCGAATGTGGTGATGGTGGAAAAGAAGCTTAGTTGCCGGCCGTCCAGGCGAAATACGGTGGTCAGCAGCGGCGACGGCGCCACGCCGGGATCGCGTATGCGCCATTGCATGGGCACATCAGGGTAAGCAAGCGCTTCATCGAGCAATGCGCGCGCCACGGTATCCGATGGTGCGGCCGCGACGACGTCGTGTAGATGGCGAATCAGGTCGCCCGCGACTTCGTCCCAGTTGGCGATGGCTGAACGCAGATCGTTCGGATCGAAGATCTGACGGATCATGTTGGTGTGCGGGCTGCTTGCGCCGCGCAGCACGAATTGGGCGACGCGCGTTGCCGCGCGATTGGCCATCAGGATGTCCCAGTGCTTGTTGAGCAGAAATGCCGGATAAGGCTCTTGCTGTTGAAGCATGAACTCGATCGCACGGCGTATTTGCGCTAGCGCAGGCGTGCTGAGCGCGGATTCGGGGTACTTTGCGGCGTAACCGGCAGCCACAAGCAGCGCATTGCGTTCGCGCAATGGCATATCGAGCGCATCGGCCAAACGAATCACCATCTCGCGGCTAGGCTGCGCTTTGCCGGTTTCCACGCAACTTAAATGACGCGTCGAAATATCGGCAGCCAAAGCCAGATCGAGTTGGCTCAATCGCCGGGTCGCGCGCCACTCGCGCAGTAACATGCCCACATGCGTGATCGATGTAGATGGCGGCGACGAACGAACAGGAAAGTCCAAGTAGGTTGCCCGCGTCTGGAGGAGCTTCGAGAATGCTAAGCCCGTGGCTGGAAGAAAGCCATGACCTCCCAGGTCATGTCGGCATGACCTGCCGCGTTATTGATCGCATGCCCTCGCAGGACGAATCATGACCGCCATCACGTCCATGTCGGGAGAGATCTATGCAACGCCGGGAATTCATGAAATTGACCGCGGCCATGCTCGCCTCGGGTGCGCTGGCCGGATACCTGCCGCGCGCGCTGGCAACGGCGAGCAACAACAAAGGCATGGATGCAAAGGCTTTCCACGCCAGCCGCCGATTCCTGCAGACGTCGTTCGGCCGCATCGCCTACATCGAGCGCGGAACGGGCGACGTGGCGCTGTTCCTGCACGGCTTTCCGCTCAACAGTTTCCAGTGGCGCGGAGCGCTCGATCGACTATCGAGCCACCGGCGTTGTATCGCACCGGACTTTATGGGGCTGGGTTACACCGAAGTGGCCGAAGGACAGAGCGTTGCACCCGATGCGCAGGTCACGATGCTGATCGCATTGCTGGACGCACTGGGTATTCAACGCGTCGATCTTGTGGCGAGCGATAGCGGCGGTGCTGTTGCGCAACTTTTCGTGACGCGTCATGCGGAACGCGTGCGTACCTTGCTGCTCACCAATTGCGATACGGAGCATGAAAGTCCGCCAGCGGCGATGTTGCCGGTGATCGCGCTATCGCATGCCGCTAAATTCGTGGATCAATGGCTCGCGCCCTGGTTGGCCGACAAAACATTGGCGCGATCACCTCAAGGTATCGGCGGCATGTGTTTCTCCAACCCCGCCGATCCGACAGACGAAGCGATCGACTGCTACTTCACGCCGCTGGTGAGCTCGCCGCGCCGCAAGGCACTTGTCCACGCGTATGCGATGGCGCTGGAGCACAATCCGCTCGAAGGTATCGGTCTCGCACTACGCAAGTGCAACGTTCCCACGCGAATCGTATGGGGCATGGACGATACGATTTTCTCGCCGGCAGGCGCGGCATATCTGGATCGCACGTTCGCGCATTCTCTGGGCATACGGCGTGTTGCAAACGCCAAGTTGTTCTATCCCGAAGAACGGCCGGATCTCATTGCGGAAGAAGCCCGCAAGCTATGGGCCACGGCATGATGGTATGTGGCTCAGTGACCCGCGTGAGGCGGCCGTGGCTCTTTGTGCTCGTGCGCTTCGTCGGTGGCGTATACCTCGTACCACATCGCATTGAGCACCACGAAGGCGCACGCCAAGCCCATTCCCAATATCCAGGTGAAATACCACATGGTGGTGCGCTCCTCAGTAAGTGTTGTGCGAGTGCTGTACGTCTTCCAGTGTCACCCGGCCACGCATCACGCGGTATACCCAGCTCGTGTAGATGATGATGATGGGTAGGAACACGGCGACTGCACCCAGCATCAGCATGAGTGTGCCGTGACTGGAAGAGGCATCCCATACCGTCAAACTGGAATGCGGATCGAGGCTCGATGGCAACAAAAACGGGAACAAGGCAAAGCCGGCAGCAAGGATGGTGCCGGCCACCATCAAGCTGCTGCATAGAAAGCTTGAAAGACTGTGCTTGCCGACGGTCCATTGCACGCCGATCGCGCCGAGAAGTCCCGCCACGGGCGCGGCCCAGAACCACGGATACAGCATGTAGCTAGCGAACCAGCTGCCTCCTACCGTCACCTGTTTCAACAACGGATTGGCCACGCCGTCGGTGACGACGGGCCCAGCGACGGCGAAACCGGGGATGCCATAACCTAGCCAGATGCCCGCGCCCACAAAGGTGATGGCGTAGGCCAGTGCCATCCAGCGCGCGATACGTGCAGCACGCTGCGCGATGGTGTGATCGGCGCGATACGCCACCCAACACGCCCCATGCGTAAGCAGCATGCTGATGCTTACCAGTCCGGCAAGTATCGCGTAGGGATGCAGCAAGTCGAAAAAACCGCCTTGCCACGTCATATACAAATCGTCGTCGTAGTGGAACGGTAGTCCCAAAAAGAGATTGCCGAAGGCTACGCCGCTGATCAGCATTACCACGAAGCCGGAAAAAATCAGCACGCTGTCCCATACTGCACGCCAGCGTGGATCGTGCACTTTGTCGCGAAAATTGAAACCTACCGGGCGAAGAATAAACGCCAGCAACACCAATGCGAGCGCGAAATACAAGCCGGAAAATGCCGTGGCGTAAAGAATCGGCCACGCCGCAAAACTCGCGCCGCCTCCGAGTACGAACCACACCTGGTTGCCTTCCCAGGTCGGCTCGATGGTTTGCAGCAGTACATGGCGCTCGTGTTCGTTTCGCCCCAGTACGCGCAACAGTGCGGCGACGCCGAAATCGAAGCCATCCATGATCGCGAACGCGATCAGCAGGATGCCGAGCAAGGCCCACCAGATCACTCGCAACGTCGTGATGTCGAACATGGCGTTCTCCTTAACGAGCTACGTCACTCTTCCGAAGGGAGAGCGGCAGATTCGAATAGATCAACCGGATGGCTGAATATGTCTTCACGGAACCGCTCCCGCGCTACCTTCGCTCACGTCGTGCTTGAGAGGGATATTACGCACCGGCCACAGACCCAATTCATCCGGCCCCTTGCGTGCGTATTTGGCCATCAGCGTGGCATCGATCACGGCTAGGACGGTGTAGAACAGTACGAACCCGCCGAGCGACGTCCACACCTGTGCGGCGGTGACCGACGACACGCCCAGCGCGGTTGGCAATATGCCTTCGATAGCCCATGGCTGGCGTCCGTATTCCGCCACGATCCAGCCTAGCTCGGCGGCAAGCCACGGCAGCGGCAAGCTATACAGTGCGAGCTTCAGATACCAGCGGTTGCGATCGAGTCGACGTTTGCTGGCGAGCCAGAACGAATAGCTGAACAGCGCGATGAAGTAGAAACCGCAAGCGACCATGATGCGAAATGCCCAGAACAACACTGGCACGTTCGGGATCGTGGAGTCGGCAGCTTTGTCGATATCCGCCGGCGTCGCCTGGCGCGGATCGGCGACGTAGCGTTTAAGCAACAGGGCATAGCCCATGTCGTCATCGTATTGCGACAAGGTTGCCTTGGCTTGCGCGTCGTTCGGGTCCTTGCGCAGGGTCAGCATGGCGCCGTAAGCCTGCATACCCTGACCGATCTTGCCCTTGGTGTCTTCGACCAGATTGTTGATGCCGGGTATGGGCGTATCGAGCGAGCGCGTACCGATCAAACCCATCACCCACGGCACATGGAAGGCAAAGTGCGTGGTGCGGTTGGGCACGTCGGGAATACCGAAGACGGTGAACGATGCCGGTGCCGGTTCGGTTTCCCACATGGCCTCGATCGCGGCCATCTTCATCTTCTGGTTTTCCGAGACGGCATAGCCAGATTCATCGCCCAGCACCACCACGGAAAGCGCAGCAGCGAGGCCGAAACTGGCGGCCACCGTCATCGAGCGCCGCGCGAAATCGACATTGCGCCCACGCAACAGATACCAGGCGCTGATCGACAACACGAACATCGACCCGACCACGTAGCCGGCGCTTACCGTGTGCACGAACTTCGCTTGCGCGACCGGATTGAACAGCACGTCGGAGAACGAGGTCACTTCCATGCGCATCGTCTGCGGATTGAACTTGGCCCCCACTGGATTTTGCATCCAAGCGTTGGCGATCAAGATCCACAAGGCCGAAAGATTGGTGCCCAGCGCGAGAAACCATGTCACCAGCAAATGGCCGACACGCGACAGGCGGTTCCAGCCCATGAAAAACAGGCCCACCAGCGTCCCTTCGAGGAAGAACGCCATAAGCCCTTCGATAGCCAGCGGCGTACCGAAGACATCGCCCACGTAATGGGCGTAGTAAGCCCAGTTCATGCCGAACTGAAATTCCATGGTGATGCCGGTGGCGACACCCATGGCGAAATTGATACCGAACAGCACGCCCCAGAACCGCACCATTTGCCTCCACACTTCGCGTCCGGTCATCACATAGACGCTTTCCATGATCGCGAGGATCCACACCAGTCCTAGCGTCAACGGTACAAACAGGAAGTGGTAGAGCGCAGTGAGTGCGAATTGCAGGCGCGACAAGGTGACGACATCGCTATCGATGATCATGGCTTGGCTTCCGGCGTGGGTGACGTTGACGGTGCGAGCAAGTGCTCGATGGCGGTGGGTGTTGTATCTGGGCGTGGGTAATGCGCGGCCACAAACCACCAGATCAGCAAAAAGAACGCGATCTTGGCCAAAACGATAAGGATGAGTTCAACACTCAGCCGGCGCAGCGGATTGCGCGGTGGAGAGAGGCGAGCAGGCCCTGCTGACGGCATGTGCATAGTGCGTATCCCATCCATGCATGACGCTGGTGCAGCATAGCCGGTCTGTACGCCGCTGTCGTGCGCCATGCCGCCGCAGCGACGGGATGCCGCACGCGAGTGTTTCGGCCTTGTGTTATCGGCACATGAGCGCGGGGTTACAAGCGGACGTGTCTTCCCGCGCTTGCGTTGCGGAAAGACGGGGCGGCAAATGCTGCCGCCCCGCTTAGACGAGCGTTATCAGCTCAGCTTACTTTCGCAAATGCGTCGCGCGTTAGATTTTCTGGCGCCGTGGTGGTGCAGACCACGTCGTCTTCGATGCGGATGCCGCCGTAAGGACGGAATGCGTCCACCTTGGCCCAATCGATCTCGCTGGCGGCCGGCTTGCTGCGCAGCTCGTCCAGCAACATATCGATGAAGTACAGGCCCGGTTCGATGGTGACCACCATGCCCGGTTCCAGCACGCGCGTCATGCGCAGATACGGGTGCCCTTCGGGACGCGGGATGCTTCCACCGCTTTCGTTGGCCTGGAAGCCGGCGACGTCGTGTACTTGCAGACCGATCGGATGACCCAGTCCATGCGGAAAGAAGGTGGCGGTGACGCCCGACTGCACCGCGCTTTCGGCGCTCATGCGGATCACGCCATGTTCACGCAATACATCGGCCAGCACGTGGTGTGCATGGATGTGCAGTTCTGGATAACTCTGTCCGGCTTGCACCTTCGCCGCGAACCCAAGTTGTGCCTTTTCGACGCTGTCGATCAAGGCTTGAAATTCAGCGTGACCCGCAGCGGCATACGTGCGCGTGATGTCGCTGGCGTAGCCCGCCGCGCTAGCGCCGGCGTCGATCAGGAACGAGCGGCTTTGCTTCGGTGGCGTGCGGTCGAAATTCGTGTAGTGCAGTACCGCGCCATGCTCGTTGAGACCTACGATGCTTGCGTAAGGAAGCTCTGCATCGATCTGCCGAGCGGCGGCAAGGTAGGCCATATGAATGCCAAACTCGCTCTCGCCGGCGCGAAACGCTTTTTCCGCGGCGCGATGCGCGCGTGTACCGGCGCGGCTCGCGGCGCGCATCAGTTCCAGTTCGTAAGGCGTTTTGTAGCTGCGATGCCAATGCAGATAATCGAGCACAACCTGCGGATTGTTGGCTTCCACCCCTTCGATTTCAGGGCAGTTCGGCGCGATGACAGCGCGCTTGCCTTTCGGTAACGCGGCCGTGGCTTCAGCGACGGTGCGCACGATGGTGATATCGAACTGATCCACCCAATAACCGCTCGGCGCAGCCGGCACGACATGCCAATAATCGCGCGGCTGCACGAAGATCAGTTTCGGCTTGTTACCCGGCGTATAGACGACCCAGCTACCCGGCGCATCGGTCAACGGCAACCAGTGGCGGAAATGCGGGTTGGCGACGAAGGGGTAATCCTGATCGTCGAGGAATTTGCGCAAGGGCGTACTTGCGGCGACCAACAAATGATCGAAACCACCGAGGGCCAAAGCCTTGTTCGCGCGCTCGCGCAGGGTGGCGATGTGTGGGGTGTACAGCGGGGCGAGATCTTGGCTCATGCGACGTTCCGGCGTTGGCATCAGTTCGCCAGTGTAACGCGATGAGCGTTCGAGCTCAGGCTTGTTGCAGCCAGTGGTCCAGTTGCGTGGCCTCGGTGCTGCCGATGGCGATAATCCGATAGCCCGCCCACGTCTGGCCCGGTGTGGCGGCCGGTTCGTGCCATTGTTCCTGGATGCCGATCTCGATGGTCGGCATGCTGCCGTCATGCCGCGGTAACGTCAGGCTGACCTGATAGACCGCCTCGTTACGCGGTATGCGCTGGCCGATCAGCAGCATGCCGTTGCTGGACAAATTGCCCAAGTGACCCAGCGGCTGGCCGGTGATGGTGTCCATGACGGTCACGCTGTAATCCGGACGCTTGCGCGGCGCGCGGCGTTGTTCGGGCGCATTCATGAGCGGGCTTCCGGTAAGGACGAGGCTGCCGGGCGCAGCAGGTTGGTGGTCAACGCGTGCCAGGCGCGGTCGAGCAGGTTTTCTTGCTGCGGCGGCAATTCGCGAACGCGACCATTGGCGATGGCGCGCGCCAGCTCCTGCAGATTCATGACGTCGCTGCGCTGGCCCCGGCGATTGACGAACAGGCTGTTGCCCGACACCGGAGAAAACCACGCCAGTTTGCGTTGCGAGCTTTCGCCGGTGGCCGGATCGGTGAACTCGTACCAGCTGCCGAATGGCATCTGACGCAACCGGTTGTGAATGCGCGCCTCGCGCAAACCCAGGGGCGGTACGACCGCGGCGGTCGTGGGTTGAGGTGCTGCTTCGTGACCGCGGTGTTCGCCCAGGCGTTGACGCTGCTTCAGGCGCACGGCGAGATCCGTTGCGCTGGGGGTGTCCACGGTGCGCGGAGGCAGGGGCGGTTTTGGTTTCGGCGGCGCGGTTGCGGTGACGGGTTTGGGCGGTGCCGCTTCAACCGGTTTGTCGTCGACAGGTTGCTCGATCGCGGGCGTGGGCGTGTCTGCGGCAATCGGTTCAACGACATCCGCTTCGCCGACTGCGATGTTGGCGACGTCGGCTTCAGGTATGGCGAGGGTCGCGGCAACTGCTGCGGTGGCTTCGATGCCGATCAACCGCTGTGCGACCTGCTCGGCTTCATCGGCATGCATGCCGATCTGCTGCAGGCCCGTCTCTACTTCGTGACGTAGCAACACGGGATCGTTGACCGGGAATTGCCCGAGCAATTGATCGGTGATGCGTAGTTGCTGACGGAATGGATCGCTGTTTTCGCCATGACGCAACAGATTCAGCGCCAGCACGTCGGTCCAGGCGCGTTCGAGCAAGGTACGCAGCAGTCCGCGAGGCGAAGCGACCGCAAAACGCTCGCTCATCAACTCGTCGGCGCGACGGCGCGCTTGCTCCAGTCGCTCGTGGCCTTGCATCGCTTCGACGTGGCGGCGCTCTGTGGTTTGCGCTTTGCGTGCCAGTTGGCCGAGGTGATGTTCGATGTCTGCCAAGAGGCTGGTGTAGAGACCGGCGCTGGGCGGTTCGTGTTGCGTGCGTTCGACCAATTGGCTGAGTTTGGCCAGCAGCTGATGATCGGTTTCGCCGTTGGGTCCGTCGACCCAATCGTTGACGGTTTCGGCGAGTTTGCCAAGCACCTGGCGCGCCGGGTGTTCGCGTTGATTGAAAAAATCGCGATCGGTAACAGCCAGCCGCAGCATGGGCAGTTGCAGATTGCCCAGCAGTGCGCGTGCATCCTGGCCATGATGCAGTTGCTGGGCAAGCTGCTCGAACAGCATGGTGACCAGTTCCACCGTGTCGCCTTGTTCGGTGCTTAGCTGCATGCGCGCGGTGCCTGGCGGCAATCCTGCATTGAGCTGCAGCAGCAACTCCTCGTGCAGGAGCTGGGCGCTGCGCAGTTCGCGGCTGGTCTGATCGGTGACCTGGGCTACGTGTTGCTGTAACGCCGAGAGCGCTGTCTGTAGTTCGTCCGGTGTTGCGGTGCGCCCGCCTGCCGTGGGTGCGGGACCCGCGTAAGCGTCCCGCTGGCGCGACAGCAGATCGCGCAACGTCTCCAGCACGGCGATGGGTTCGCTGCGCTGTTCGGTCGTCGCCGCAGCCGGTGGCGCAGCGGTAGCGGGAACGGCCGAAGGCGTTGCGCCGTGCGCGGGGCCGTGGGTGGGTCGCGAGGCCGGGAAAGCGCGCAGTTGCGGCAAGATGCCATCAGCCACGAGCTTGGCGTTGATACCTTCGTAGAGCGATGTCAGCGCTGCTCCGACACTGGTCTCGAAAACCTGCAACAAGATAAGCCGATGTTCGATCGGCAGATTCAACGGTTCGCTTGCTGCACGCAATAGCTGCGCGAGGCTCTGCGGCCCCGGCGGCAAGTCCTTGCCTTCCAGCGGTGCGCTGCCGACTAGCACGGCCAATCGATAGGAGAGTTCGGAGAGCACCGGGCCGTTGTGGGCTTCGTTGCGCGCGGCGAGTTTGTCGAGCGCAGCGGTCAATTCGTGTTCGGTACGATCGAGTAGGGTGAGCGATTGAAGTCCGAGCGGCTCATGCGCGTCATCGCCTTCGACATGGCCCATGTGTTCGAAGCTGTCGCGCAGGTGCAACGAGAACGACTGCATGAATGGCGTGCGTCCCTGTTGCGCCAGGTTGCGGCTATCGAAGCAGCGTTGTTGTTCAAGATGGTTGCGTGAACTTTCGGCCTGCTCGTAGAGACGTTTGTCGAAACGATCCAGGCACAGTCGCAGTGTCGGTTCTATCCACTGATCGCACAGCGTGCAGACGGCGTCGATAAGGTGGCGCGCGCGCGCGGGCATCTGGCCGTGATCGATACGGTCATGATGATCGTGGGCGGTAGATGGCGGACGCCCCCTTGATTCGACATCCATGACGCAGTTCCCAGTTATTCCCCGGCGATGAGTGTAAGCCGTTCACCGGTCGCCGTCATGGGGCGTCGCGGGTTTTTACGCCAGGAAGCTGGCGATCACGTCATTGAGGAAGCGCTGACCCAGGGGTGTCGTGGCCAGGCGCTCAGGATCGCTTTCCAGCCAACCTCGCCGCTGGCCGTCGGCTACCTGGGCGACGATGCGATCCAGCGGTAGCCCGGTACGGGCGATGAAATCGCCGACGGGAACCCCATCGATCAGCCGTAACGCGTTGAGCATGTACTCGAACGGAAGCTCCGCACTGGTGACCTCCGCATGGCCGCCGATGCGCGGCAAGCCGCCACCAGCCTCGAGATAGGCGTTTGGATGGCGCGTCTTCCAACGGCGCAAAACCTGTTGCCGGGAGGCATCTGTCACTTTTCCGTGCGCGCCGGCGCCGATGCCCAGGTAATCGCCGAACTGCCAGTAATTGAGGTTGTGCTCGCACTGACGATCCGGCTTGGCGTAGGCGGAGATTTCGTATTGCGCATACCCGGCCTCGGCCAGGCGTACCTCGCAGGCTTCCTGCATGGTCCAGGCTGCATCGTCGTCCGGCAGTGGCGGAGGATGCGCGGCAAAAGCCGTGTTGGGCTCCAGGGTGAGCTGGTAATGCGAGATATGTGTCGGTTGCAGTGCCACCGCGCGATCCACGTCGGCCAAGGCGCCCGGGAGCGATTGCTCGGGCAGGGCGTACATCAGATCGAGGTTGATGTTGTCCACGCCGGCATCTTGTGCCGACTTCACCGCGGCTTCTGCTTCAGCGGCCGAATGGATGCGGCCCAGGCGTTTGAGCTTGTCGTCGTCAAAGCTCTGAATGCCGAAAGAGATGCGATTGATACCGGCGTCAAGGTAACCGTCGAAACGCCCGTGTTCGACCGTGCCGGGATTGGTTTCCAGAGTGATTTCGCAGTGGTCTGCAAACGATAGACGAGTGCGCGCGCCATCGAGGAAGCGGGCGATCAGTTCCGGCGCAAAAAGGCTGGGCGTGCCGCCACCGAAGAACACGCTGACGATACGCCGATCATGCAGCGCGCTACCGAAGTCGGTGCGATCGGCATCGAGATCGGCCAGCAGCGCATCCACGTAAGCCGCGTACGGTGGTTCGCCGCGCAGGCCGTGCGAGTTGAAATCGCAGTACGGGCACTTTTTTACGCACCACGGCATGTGGACATACAGCGCCAGCGGTGGAGCGATCAATGCCATGACATTCGATTCAAACGTGCAACTCGGCGATGCGTGCGTGGAGCTGCGCCATGGCCTGTGCCCGGTGACTCAAGCGGTTTTTCACCGTTGGATCCAATTCGGCGGCGCTGAGCAATTGGTCGTGCGGCAAAAACAGTGGGTCGTAACCGAAGCCGTGGGTGCCGCGAGGTGTTTCGAGGACGCGACCGTGCCAGCGGCCTTCCGCGATCAAGGGGGCCGGATCGTCGGCATGCCAAAGCAACGCGAGGACGCTGATAAAGAATGCGCTGCGTTGCGCTGACGGTACGCCATCGAGCTCGCGCAACAACCGCGTGTTGTTGGCGGCGGTGTCACCGTGCGCGCCGCTGTAGCGCGCGGAATAGAGGCCGGGTGCGCCACGCAAATGCGCCACGCAAAGTCCGGAATCGTCGGCCAGCGCGGGAAGGCCCGTCGCCTGCGATGCATGACGTGCCTTGAGGAGTGCGTTCTCCACGAAGGTGAGTCCGGTTTCCTCGGCATCCTCGACGCCCAGTTCTGCCTGCGGCACCACTTCGAACTGGCTGTCGGCGAGCAATGCGTTGAACTCAGCCAATTTGCCGCGGTTGCTGCTGGCCAGCACGATGCGCTGCATATCAGCTTTCCAACGCCGCGCGCTGTAGCACGACCAGCTCGGCGATGCCTTTTTCCGCCAGATTGAGCATGGCGTCCATTTCATCGCGACGGAACGCATGGCCTTCCGCGGTGCCTTGTACTTCAATGAAACCGCCGCCGTCGTTCATCACGACATTCATGTCGGTGTCGCAGTTGGAATCTTCGGCGTAGTCGAGGTCGAGTACGGGCATGCCCTGATAAACGCCGACCGACACGGCGGCTATCGCGCCAATGATCGGATTGCGACGCAGGTTTTCGCGCTTCATGAGCAGGTTCACCGCGTCGACCAATGCGACATAGGCGCCAGTGATTGCCGCCGTGCGCGTGCCGCCATCGGCCTGCAGTACGTCGCAGTCCAGGGTGATGACGCGTTCGCCCAGGGCCTGACGATCGACGCAGGCGCGCAGGCTGCGGCCGATCAGTCGCTGGATTTCCATGGTGCGGCCGCCCTGACTGCCGCGCGTAGCCTCGCGCTGGGTGCGGCTGGAGGTGGCGCGCGGGAGCATGCCGTATTCGGCCGTCACCCAGCCTTCGCCCTTGCCGCGCAGCCACGGTGGCAGGCGGTCCTCGACGCTGGCGGTGCACAGCACACGGGTGTCGCCGAAAGCGATCAGGACGGAACCTTCGGCGTGGCGGGTGTAATGGCGCTCAATAGTGATGCTGCGCAATTGATCGCCGGCGCGGCCGCTCGGGCGGGACACTGTGGTCATAAAGCTCGGTTGGGCAAGTGAGGGCGGGACAGTTTACCATTGCCCCCTTTCATCATCGTCCAGGGCCGGCTTCCATGATCCGCAGCATGACTGCCTACGCCTCTGCCGAGGCCGTCACCCCAGCCGGGGCGTTGACCTGCGAATTGCGCACGGTCAATCATCGTTACCTGGAGCTAAGCCCCCGTCTTCCCGAGGAACTGCGCAGTTTCGAGTCGGTGTTGCGCGAGCGGATCGCGGCCAAGCTTTCGCGCGGCAAAGTGGATGTCACGGTGCGCCGAGGCGAATCGCGTAGCGAATCGTTCCAGGTGGATAGCACCATGCTGGGGCGGTTGTCCGAGCTGGCGCTGGATATGGAAGGCCGCTTTCCGCGCATGCGGATCGAATTCACCGAATTGCTGCGCTTCCCCGGTGTGCTGCAGCATGCGGAGGTCGATCAGGATGCCCAGCAAGCGGCGCTGCTGATCGTGCTCGATCGTGCCTTGGATACGCTCACCGCCACACGCGAGCGCGAGGGCGCCAAGCTGGCCGATATCCTGCGTGAGAAGCTGGATAGCATCGAGCGCATCGTGACCGATGTCCGCGGCTGGATGCCCGAGATCCGCATCGCCCTGCGCGCGCGGCTCGAATCGCGTTTGGCCGATCTCAAGCAGCCGGTCGATCCCGGTCGGCTCGAGCAAGAGTTGCTGTTGCAGGTCACCCGCTCTGACGTGGACGAGGAATTGGACCGCCTCAGCACGCATATCAGCGAAACGCGCCGTGTGCTGGGCTTGCAGGAACCGGTAGGACGCCGGCTGGATTTCCTGATGCAGGAATTCAATCGCGAGGCGAATACGCTGGGCTCCAAGTCTGTCGATGCGCGCAGCACGAATGCAGCGGTGGAGCTGAAGGTATTGATCGAGCAAATGCGCGAGCAGGTGCAGAACATCGAATGAGTGCGAGCATGCCAAGACGTCTGCGCACTGTTGCAGTCCTGCGCAAGCCGCGAACCCTCTCCCCGGTCGGGAGAGGGGGCTGTGGAGCTTCGCGGCATGACTGATACGAGCGGCACGCTATTTATTGTTGCCGCGCCATCGGGTGCGGGAAAATCCACGCTGGTGAACGCGCTGCTTGAGCGCGAGCCGGGCATTTCGCTGTCAGTCTCCCACACCACGCGGCCGCCTCGGACCGGCGAACAATACGGTCGCCATTACTACTTCGTCGAACGCGCCGAGTTCGAGCGCGAGGTCGCCGAAGGCATTTTTCTCGAACATGCCGAAGTGCACGGGAATTTCTACGGTACCTCGCGTACGACCGTGCAGAATCTTTTGCAGCAGGGACGCGATGTGTTGCTGGAGATCGATTGGCAGGGTGCCGCGCAAATTCGCAAGGCCAAGCCCGATTGCGTGAGCGTCTTCATCCTGCCGCCATCGCGGACGGAGCTGGAGCGTCGCTTGCGCGGCCGCGGGTCGGACAGTGCCGAAGTGATCGAACGGCGATTGCGCAATTCGCGCGGCGAGATCGCTCACGCCCCCGAGTTCGATTACATCATCGTCAACGACCGGTTCGAGGAGGCCTTGGACAGCCTCCAGGCGATCGTTCGGGCGGTCCGTCAGCGCAGCGAACTGCAGTGTCAGCGGCACGAGATATTAATAAAGGTACTGCTGGCGGAAGCATGAGTTCGTACGATTACTGTACTGAGCCGGATAGCATTACTTCCCCACTTCAGCTAACTTGAACACTTTCCCCGCCTTCCATTGCCCATGACCGACGCCGTCCACGCCAAGCCCGACGATCGCACCCTGGTGCGCATTCGTGGCCTAACCACGGTGCTCAACGGCAAAACCGTGTTCAACGCACTGGATCTGGATATTCCGCGGGGCAAGGTGACGGCCATCATGGGCCCCAGCGGTACCGGCAAAACCACCTTGCTCAAGCACATCACCGGGCAAATGCGCGGGGATGCGGGCGAGGTGCGGGTGGACGGACTGAACGTGTCGGAACTGGCGCGCGATGAGCTTTTTGCCTTGCGCGAACGGATCGGATACCTGTTCCAGAATTCCGCGTTGCTGACCGACTTCGACGTATTCGAAAACGTGGCTTTTCCGCTACGCCAGCATACGAAGCTGCCGGAAGTGCTGATCCGCAATATCGTGCTGACAAAGCTGCAGGCAGTGGGTTTGCGCGGTGCGGCGCCGCTTTTGCCCAGCGAGCTATCGGGCGGTATGGCGCGACGTGTCGCGCTGGCGCGCGCGATCGTGTTCGATCCGATGCTCATCTTGTACGACGAACCATTCGTGGGCCTGGATCCGATTGCGCTCAACCAGGTGCTTAAGCTGATCCGCACCCTCAACGAAACGCTCGGCATCACCAGCGTGCTGGTGGCGCATGAGTTGGAGGCGATCAAGCACGTGGCCGACCATATTTACCTGATCGCCAACGGCAAAATCGTGGCACAGGGCGATCCCAATACGATTGCCAGCGACGGCTCGTCGTGGACGCGACAGGTCTTAGGCGGCGAAGCGGATGGCCCGGTGCCATTCCAATATCCCGCTGGGGATTACGCGCAGGCGCTCGGTTTCAAGCAAGGTGCCGCATGAACACACGGGTCGATCACGGCAATAGCGTGACGCAGTCGCTGGCCCAAATTGGCGCTTGCGGACTGTTCCTGTTGCGGATTCTCGCCGCGATTCCGCTGAGCTTGCGCCATGTGCGCGAGACGGTGCGCCAGCTGTGGTTCGTCGGCGCGATGAGCCTCACCATCATCATGGTCTGCGGGCTGTTCGTGGGCATGGTGCTGGGCTTGCAGCTTTATCACGTGCTGGCCATCTTCGGCGGTACTTCCGCCAGCGGATCGGTGGTCGCACTGGCCATCTATCGCGAGCTGGGACCGGTGGTGACCGCGTTGTTGTTCGCCGGTCGCGCCGGTACCTCCATGACGGCGGAAATCGGCCTGATGCGCGCCACCGATCAAATCGCCGCGATGGAAATGATGGCGGTCGATCCCATCGCCTATGTCGCCACGCCGCGCTTTCTGGCCGGCCTGATCGCTATGCCCTTGCTGTGCTGCGTGTTCTGCGCCATGGGCATCTTTGGCGGCCATTTGGTCGGCGTGAACTGGCTGGGCGTGGACAACGGCACCTTTTGGTCGAACATGACATCCAGCGTGGATGTATGGCAGGACGTGATCAACGGCGTGATCTGGAAGAGCACGGCGTTCGGCGCCGTGGTTTCGCTGATCGCGGTGTTTCAGGGCTACACCACGCCGCCAACCAGCGAAGGCGTGGCGTATGCCACGACCCGTACAGTGGTGGCCTCGTCGATCGCCATTCTTTCGTTGGACTTCGTGCTCACTGCTTTCTTGATGTGACCATCATGACTAATTGTTTCTTTTTGAGGACTTCGCCGTGAGCCAGAGAAAATCCTACGCCGTCGGCACCGGTATGTTCATCGTGCTCGGCTTTGCCGCGTTGGCTTATCTCGCTACCCAGACGTCGTCGATTGCCAATAATCATCAAGGCAGCAGCTACAAGGTCGATGCGCAGTTCGCCAACATCGGTCAGCTGAAAGAGCGTGCGCCGGTGAAAGTGGCGGGCGTGCGCGTGGGGCAAGTGCAATCCATCACGCTGGAGCCGGGCAAGGACGTGGCGGACGTCACCTTGTCCATCGACAACAAGTACGCGCAGATCCCGACCGATTCCGTGGCGATCATCTACACCAGCGGTTTACTGGGCGATCAATACGTGGGCATCCAGTTCGGCGGCGCGAAAACGTATGTGGCGGACGGCGGCCATTTTGGCTTGACTAAGTCCACCCAGCCGCTGGAAGAAATGCTCGGCAAGTTCCTGGGCGGCGGCGGTGCAGCCGATGCCATTGGCGGCACCTACACGGTGAAGGCGAACTTCACCAATGTGGGCACGCTGGCCGTGGGCGCACCCGTGAAAATGGCCGGCGTGGCCATCGGCAGCGTGGCTTCCGTCAAGGCAGACCCGGTCAAGCTCGATGCGCTGGTGACGCTGGACATCGACAAAAAGTACAACCAGATCCCTGACGATTCGGCTGTTTCGATATTCACCAGTGGTTTGATCGGTAGCCAGTATGTTGCGATCCAGCCTGGCGGTTCGCCCAATTCCCTCAAGGATGGCGATCAGCTGGTTCTGACGCAGTCGGCGATGCAGCTGGAAGATTTGATCGGCAAGTTCCTGGTCAATGGTTCGTCCAACAGCGGAAGCAACGCGGGCAGTAACGGTTCATCCAATTCCCCTGCCGGCAAGCATTGATCCGGCTCAATCTGAGGAGTTTCCACATGTTGCGTCATTTGGCTTTAGCCACCGCCATCGCACTGGGCAGCGTCGTCATCGGCGCGCCGGCCTTCGCGCAGGATGCATCGGGCGCGCAGGCGTCCAGCGCGGCGACGCCGCAGCAGGTCGTGTCTCAGATCACCCATGACCTCGATACCCAGATCGCTGATCACAAGGCTGAGCTGCAGAACAATAAACCCAAGCTGGTGGCGTTGATCAACCAGATCTTCTTGCCCCATTTCGACACCGACTGGGCGTCGATTCTGGTGCTGGGAATGAATGCGCGTACCGCGACTCCTGAGCAGCGTTCGCGCTTTGCCAAGGCATTCTACACCTCGCTGACGAATCGTTATGCCGACGGCTTGCTCAGCTACACCAAGGGCACCGTGAAGGTGCTTCCGTTCAACGGGCAGCTCAACGACAAGTACACCGTTGTGGCGACACAGGTGAGCACGAACGACAACAAGACTATTTCGGTCAACTATGTGTTCCACAAGACCGCCGACGGTCAGTGGAAGGCTTACGACGTGATCATCGAAGGTATCTCGTACATCACCAACTACCGTAACCAGGTCGATGCGCAGATCAAGAAGGAAGGCCTGGACAAGCTGACCCAGGATCTGGAGACACAAGGCGATCAGGCGCTGAAGTCGATGGAACAACAGGACAGCAAGGCCAATGGCGCCAAGTAAAGCCGGCAAAAACGACTTTCGCGTCGCCTCGGATGCGCCCGATACGGTCGCCGTGTCCGGCGCCCTGAATTTTGCGACAGCTGCCAACGCGCTCGTCGCACTGCGAACCGCGTTAGGCCACGGCGATCCTCGGCTGCTGGATTTGTCGGGAGTCACCAGTTGCGATAGCGCAGGCCTGGCTTGCATCTTGGCAGCGCTTGCCGAGACCGATCGCAACGGTCGCCACGTTACTGCGCGGCAGATGCCGGACGGTATGCGCAGCCTGGCGCAAGTTTGCGGCGTGGAGCCGTTGCTGCAGTAAATCCGCAGGTTTAATCCATAAAAAAACGGGGCCGATGGCCCCGTTTTTTTTATCCTAGCAGCGTGATTATTGATTGCCGGCCGGCTGGCCTGACGTACCTTGCTGCTTCTGCTTTTGTTCCCACTGCTGCTGCTCTTTGAGCAACTGGTCGGGATCGAAGTTCTGCTGATTGTTGGAACCTTGCTGAAGCTGCAGCATCACATCGGCCGGTGGATTGCCATCGTAAAGCTTGTTGAGGCGAGTCTGTCGCCAAGCATCGCGTATGAACGCGTAAGGATCGTAAGCCGTCTTCAGGAAGCTGTCGGCATCGAGCAGCTGCGCGCGCATCTGGATGAAATAGACCACTTCGGGGATGTAGTACTGACCATCTTTGAAGTTGTGGTTGCGCTCGACATAGCTTAGCGGATCAAAGAGATAGCCGTCGACAGGGTACTGCCAGACGTCGCGCATCGTCGTTGGGCCCAGCAGCGGCACCATGAGGAAATCGCCTTCCGGCACGCCCCAGCGGGCGAGGGTGATGCCGAAATCGGTTTCTTTAAGCGGGATCTGCATCGACGTCGCCGGGTCGAAAAAACCAGCCAGGCCTACCGTCAGGTTGATCATCAGGCGGCCGGTGTCGGCCATCGCGTCGCTGGGTCGCGCCTGCAATACGCTGTTGGCGATGCTGATCGGCAGCTTGATATTGGTGAAGAAGTTGCTGATGCCGGTCTGCACCGGCTTGGGCGTGACCTTGGTGTAGCCCACCGCAACGGGGCGCAGCACTGCCTGATCCAGCGCATTGTTGAAGGCGTAGCTCTTACGGTTGAATTTCTCCAGCGGGTCGTCCGTACGGGGCTTGGCGATGGCGCAGCCGGCAAGCACGGTAACGGCGACCAGGGGGAGGAGACGGCTCAGTAAAGCGAGGCGGGGCAGGGAGGGCATAGACTGGGAATCCGCTCAAAAGTGGGGATATCGTAAAATTGTACTTGCTAGTTTTATATTGTGCACGGCTTACGGGCGTCTTTCGAGCTGGCGCACCGTAGCCGGACATGATAAGAGTCAATCGCATTGCCAGCCAAGTGGCTGCCCGATAAACTGTACGACCGCATAAGTAGCTTTCTAGCTTAAGGATTTCCCCATGGCCCGCATTACCGTGGAAGACTGCCTAGAGGTAGTCGACAACCGCTTCGAACTGGTGCTGATGGCGACCAAGCGCGCCCGCCAGCTCGCTAACGGTGCCGAACCGGCCGTCAACCCCGACAACGACAAGCCGACGGTGTTGGCGCTGCGTGAGATCGCCGATCGCCGCATCGACCAGACCACCATCGACGAGATCGATCGCGCCGAGCGCGAGCGTGCCGAGCGTGAGGCCCTGGAATGGGCGGCGCAGGAAGTCGATGACGATCTCTCCAAAGGTGGAGATGACTGATGGACGGCGGCGGCTGTCGACAGTGCAGTCGTCGCACCGGTGATACCGGGCTGATAGGCGGCACTGCGCGCCTTGTTTGTCCGCACCAAGTCCATATTCATCAACCCAGCGAGGCGATCGCCTGAAGGGGCGTCGTGATCCCATGCCGGCGGCCACGCATCCCTCTGCTGAGGATACGTCTGCACTGCCACCTTACGTGCTGGCGCTAAAAGAGCGCATTGCCTATCTGCCAGAGCAGCACGTGGCGCGTGTGCTGCGCGCCTATGAAGTGGGTGCGGTGGCGCACGACGGGCAAACGCGTAAAAGCGGTGAGCCCTATATCACCCATCCGATCGCCGTAGCCGGCATCCTCGCCGAGTTCGGCATGGATGCGGAAACGATCATTGCAGCGATCCTGCACGACACGCTGGAAGACACGGCGCTCAGTCGCACCGCGCTCGCCAGCGAATTCGGCGAGCCCGTGGCCGAATTGGTCGATGGCGTCACCAAGCTGGACAAGATGCGCTTCAGCAACCGGCAGGAGGCCGATGCGGAAAGTTTCCGCAAGATGCTGCTGGCCATGGCGCGCGATCTGCGCGTCATCCTGATCAAGCTCGCCGACCGTTTGCACAACATGCGCACGCTGGGTGCCAAGGATGCCGATTCGCGTCGGCGTATTGCCCGCGAGACGCTGGAGATCTACGCGCCCATCGCGCAGCGCCTGGGCATGAACAAAATCAAGGCCGAGCTGCAGGACCTGGGTTTTCGCGCGCTTTATCCGGATCGCTACCGTGTTATCAGCGAACGCATCCGCGCCGCGCTCGGCAATCGTCGCGAGGCCATGGGGCGCATCGAAGGCGCGCTATCCGCCCGGTTGATTGAAGACCGGATTCCCGTGCGCGTGGTCGGACGCATCAAGTCGCCGTGGAGCATCTATTCGAAGATGCACAACGAGCACAAGAGCTTTGCCCAGTTGATGGATGTGTACGGATTCCGCGTCGTCACCGATAGCGCAATGAGCTGCTACATGGCGCTGGGTGTCGTGCACGCGTTGTACAAACCGGTCGATCGCCGTTTCAAGGATTTCATCGCCATTCCCAAGGCCAACGGTTATCAATCGTTGCACACCGTGTTGCTTGGGCCGTTTGGCGCACCTATCGAAGTACAGATACGCACCGAGGAGATGGATTCGGTTGCCGAGCGCGGCGTAGCGGCGCATTGGGCGTACAAAACCGATAGCGGTCCGGCCAACAGCGCACAAGCGCGTGCGCGCGAATGGCTTTCCGCACTGGCCGATAGCCAAGCGAATACGCCTTCTGCGGCAGAGTTCATCGAGAACGTCAAAATCGACTTGTTCCCTGATGAAACCTACCTGTTCACCCCGCGCGGCGACATTCTCTCGTTGCCGCGCAACGCTACGGCACTGGACTTCGCGTATGCGGTGCATACCGACGTTGGCGACCATGCCGTAGCGGTGCGTGTCGACAAGAAGCTGCTGCCGCTGCGCACGCGACTGGAGTCGGGACAGTTGGTGGAGATCATCACCGCGCCTTCCGCTGTGCCGAATCCGGCGTGGCTGGAATTTGTTGTTACCGGCAAAGCGCGTACGGCGATTCGACAATACCTGAAGCATTTGCAGCACGAGGACGCGGTGGACTTCGGGCATCGCATGCTCGACCGTGCGCTCGACGCGCTTGGCACCAGTCTCGATGCGATTCAGCCGGCGGCGCTGGAGCGCTTCCTGCATAAATCCAAGTTCAAACGCCTGGAAGAGTTGTTGTCGGACATCGCGTTGGGTAATCGCATGCCAGACCAGGTGGCTAGTCAACTGGTCGCATCGCGCGGCACTGCTGCGCGGGGTGCCGGCGTGCCGCACGTGGCGGAAAATATCCGCATCACGGGCGCCGAGCGTGGCGTATTGAGTTTCGCCAACTGCTGCCATCCACTGCCTGGCGACGAGATCATCGGTTACCTCTCGCCCGGCAAAGGCATCGTCGTGCATCGCACGGAATGCCCCAACGTGGCTGAATTGCGCAAATCTCCCGAGCGTTGCGTGGCCATCGAGTGGGATCGTGACGTGCAAGGCGATTACCGCGCCGAACTGCGCATTGAAGTCATCAACCGTCCGGGTGTGCTCGCGACGGTGGCTGCGGCGATCGCGGCTGCCGATTCCAATATTGAAAATGTGGAATATGTCGAGCGCGATATGGCCGCCGCGACGCTCCTGTTCACGATCGAAGTGAAGAACCGCAAGCATCTGGCCGAAGTGATTCGGCGCGTGCGTCGCACGGGTGTGGTCAGTGGCGCGTATCGTTATCCGTTGTGATGCGGGTGCAGGGGCGTAAGGCTACGCTGCGCTCGCACCGTCAGTCGTTCTACACTTCATTTTTTCGTACGGATCACCTAATATGCCTCGCCCAATTATTGCCACCGACAATGCTCCTGCCGCTATCGGCCCTTCCTCGCAAGCTGTGCGTGCGGGCAACACGGTGTATTTCTCCGGCCAGATTCCGCTCGATCCCACAACCGGTGCATTGGTCGAAGGCGATATCAGCACGCAAACGCGTCGCGTGTTCGACAACCTCGTAGCGGTCGCTGAAGCGGCCGGCGGTTCACTGGCGCAGATCGTGCGCGTGGGCATCTACGTCACCGATCTGGCCAACTTCGCTGCGGTCAACGCCGTCATGGGTGAGTACTTTCAGCAGCCGTATCCGGCACGCTCCACCATCGAAGTTTCCGGCTTGCCCAAAGGTGCGCACGTCGAGGTCGATGCGGTGATGGTGCTGGACTGATCGATCTATGCGTCGACTGCTGACAACCATGGTCGGCAGTCACGTCGCCGCCGTGCGCTCGCTCGGTTAGTCTTGTATCGATGGCCGCCACCAAACCTCATTCGACAATCGAAACGACTGCCGATCCGGGTAGTTTGCCCGTGACCACGCTTGGCGGCGTTGGGCCTGCTTTGGTTGAAATGCTGGCTCGGCTCGGCTTGCACCGAGTGCAGGATCTCTGGTTTCACCTGCCGCTTCGCTACGAAGATCGCACTCATCTGACCCCGCTGGCGGATTTGCGTCCAGGCATGCGCGCACAAGTGGTGGGTGTCGTAGAGGCTGTCGAAAAGACGTATCGCTACCGCCCGCAACTGAAAGTGGCCATTGGCGATGGCGTTATGCAAACGCTGCTGTTGCGCTTCTTTCATTTCAATCGTGCGCAGGCGGAGCAGTTGCGACAAGGCATTCGTCTGCTTTGCTACGGCGAGGTGCGCCAAGGTTCCGGCAGTCTGGAAATGGTGCACCCGCAGTACCAACGTCTTGCAGAGAGCGCCGACATCGCGCTAGACGACCGGCTTAGCCCTGTCTATCCCACCACCGAGGGACTTGGCCAGAAACGTTTGGCGGGCGTGATCGCCAAGGCATTGCAGCTTTTGCCAACCGCAGAACAACTTGAACTGATCCCGCCGTCGTTGTGTGCCGATCATGGGTTGACATCGTTACGCGAAGCGTTGCTGTATGTGCATCGTCCGCCACCCGATGCGCCGATAGATCAACTGACGCAAGGAACGCATCCCGCACAACAGCACTTGGCCTTTGAAGAATTGCTGACCCAGCATATGAGCCTGAAGCGATTGCGCGCGGCCGTGCGCGAGCGTCGCGCGCCGGTGCTCGGTGGCGATGGTGGCCTGCGACGACGCTGGCTGGAAAGCTTGCCGTTTCAGCTGACGTCGGCGCAGCAACGTGTCACGAAGGAAATTGCCGCCGATACGACGCAGCCGCGGCCCATGCTTCGTTTGGTGCAAGGCGACGTCGGTTCCGGCAAGACCGCCGTGGCGTGCGCAGCGGCGTTGGACGCCGTGGAGGCCGGTTATCAGGTTGCCTTGATGGCGCCCACGGAATTGCTGGCCGAGCAGCATCTGCGCAATTTTCGACATTGGTTGGAACCGCTGGGTATGGCGGTGGAATGGTTGGCCGGCAAGCAACAGGGCAAGGCACGTTTGCAGGCCATGCGCCGTGTTGCCGAAGGTGCACCGATGGTCATCGGTACCCACGCGCTGATGCAGGAGAGCGTCGAATTTGCGCGGCTAGGGTTGGTCATCGTCGATGAGCAGCATCGATTTGGCGTGCAACAACGCCTTGCATTACGCGACAAGGGATTGGAGGGCGAGTTAGTGCCGCATCAACTGGTGCTAACCGCTACGCCGATTCCACGCACGCTGGCCATGAGTGCGTATGCCGATCTGGATATCTCCGCAATCGATGAGCTACCACCGGGCCGCACGCCGGTGCAGACCATCGCGATCTCCAATGCGCGACGTGTTGAAGTCATCGAACGCATTCACGCTGCGGGCGCGGAAGGGCGTCAGGTTTATTGGGTCTGCACCCTGATCGAGGAGTCCGAGCAACTGCGAGCGCAGGCCGCCGAAGCAGCGCACGCAGAACTGACGCACGCACTCGCCGATTGTCGTGTCGGCCTCATCCATGGGCGCATGAAGTCCAAGGAAAAGCAGGCGGCGATGGATGCTTTCAAGTCGGGTGAATTGGCCGTACTCGTCGCCACGACGGTGATTGAAGTGGGTGTCGACGTGCCCAACGCCAGCCTGATGGTGATCGAAAACAGCGAGCGTCTCGGTCTGGCTCAATTGCATCAATTGCGCGGGCGCGTAGGCCGCGGCGCGGTGGCCTCCAATTGCGTGTTGCTCTATCAGCCTCCACTGGGCCAGCTGGCGCGCGAACGACTACAAGTGATGCGCGAGACCAACGATGGTTTTCGCATCGCCGAGAAAGACCTGGAGTTGCGTGGTCCAGGCGAGGTATTGGGCACGCGGCAGACCGGGCAATTGAGTTTTCGCATGGCCGACCTCGCGCGTGATGCGCATCTGCTCCCCGCTGTGCAACGTGTCGGCGAGCAGATGCTGGCGCAGTATGGCGAGCAGGCAGGGCGACTGATCGAGCGCTGGATCGGCGGCGCGGCGCGCTATGCAAACGCGTAAGCGGCCTGTTTGAAGCCGTGGTGGGCTAGCTCTCACGGCACGTGCCATCTAAGCTAACTGGCTTCCCTAGCGCACCCGTCCCCCTATGAGCAAACCGCAGCTTCTCATCGACACCGACCCGGGCGTAGACGATGCCTTGGCGATTCTGATGGCCCACGCCCATGCGGATGTCCTCGGTTTGAGCGTTGCCGCCGGGAATGTGGGTCTGACGCATACCGTGCGCAATGCGCGTAAGTTGGTAGATCTGGTCGGCGCGTCGACGCCGATTTTCGCGGGCTGTCCATCGCCTTTAGTACGCTTGCCTGAAGAAGATGCAGCGTTCGTGCACGGTCGTGATGGGTTAGGCGATGTCGGATTTCCCGAGCCCACGGCGACGGTGACCGATGAGCACGCTGCACTCGCGCTGTTGCGATTGACCCGCGAGCGGCCCGGTGAAGTGACGCTGGTGGCGTTGGCGCCATTGACCAATCTGGCGCTCGCGCTAAAGCTCGATCCGACCTTGCCGCAGCGCGTGAAGCGATTGGTCGTGATGGGCGGTGCTGTGACCGGTCACGGCAACACGGGTCGTGTACCAGCGGAGTTCAACGTCGGCTTCGATCCGGAAGCCGCACATATCGTGTTCGAAGGCTTTCCCGACTTCGATCTCGTCGATTGGGAGCTGACATTGCGCCATGCTTTCGATGAGGCCGAATTCGACCGATGGCTGGCGATGGGCGATCGGCGTGCCGCGTTCTTCGGGCGCGTCTATCAAGTCGCGCGCGAGACCAATCGTCAGCGCGAGCGCCATGGAATCATTGCGGCCGATGCGCTGGCGATGGCCGTGGCGATCGATCCTGCCATGATCGTGCGCAGCGAGCGCCGCCATGTCGGGGTGGAGCTGGATGGCCGTCTAACGCGCGGGGCGACGGTGGTCGACTGGGGCAACCGGCTCAAGCTGCCGGCCCGGGCGAACGTGGTGATGGAGTTGGATCATGCACGGTTCGGGGCCATGGTGCGCAAGGCCTTGGGGGCGCAATAGCCTGATTGCGCGGCGCATGGCGGGTTGACTAAGCCCTTGGAAGGTCAATATAATGCCGCTCTTTTCACCCACCGCTTTGAGTCCGTCATGAAGCCCGATATCCATCCGAATTACCGCCAGGTGGTGTTCCAGGACCTTTCGTCCGACTTCGCGTTTCTGACGCGTTCGACGATTGCAGCCAAGGAAACCGTCAAGTGGGAAGACGGCAACGAGTACCCGCTGATTAAGGTGGATATCTCCAGCCATTCGCACCCCTTTTACACTGGCAAGCAGAAGACCCTCGACGTGGGCGGCCGCGTGGACAAGTTCCGCCGCCGTTACGCGCAGAAGTAATCTGCATACCTGCAGTTCGAAGCAGGTTTAGTTTTACGAAAAGTTTTACGAAAACAGGGCAGGCCTCGCGGCTTGCCCTGTTTTTTTATGTCCGGGGACCGGACCGTGCGGCCTCGGATGTCAAAGGCCGATGTGCGATAATGGATGAGATGCATCGCCGCTTCCCCACGGTGATGCGCCTTTCCCTCGCCGGCTGCTGCCGTTTTGCGGTTGCCCCGGTGGCGACCCATGCGTAGGAGGTTTCTGTGTCCGATTCCAAATCCGTCAAGCTGGTAGATGAGTCCAATGGTCATAGCAGCGAGCTCCCGTTGCTGACCGGTACGATGGGCCCTGCCTGCATCGACATCGCCCCGCTGTACAAGGACACCGGGCACTTCACCTACGACCCCGGTTACGGCAGCACGGCCGCTACCAAGAGCGCCATCACCTATATCGATGGCGACCAGGGCATCCTGATGTATCGCGGTTATCCGATCGAGCAATTGGCGGAGAAGTCGAGCTTCCTTGAAGTGGCTTACCTGCTGCTCAACGGCGAGCTGCCGAACAAAACCCAATTCGCCGGTTTCGAAAACGACATTACGCATCACACGATGATGCACGAGTCGCAAAGGAATTTTTTCCAGGGCTTCCATCACGACGCGCACCCGATGGCGATGCTCGCCGCGTCCGTGGCTTCGCTTTCTGCGTTCTATCATGATGATCTGGACGTCGAAAACGCGGATGATCGCAAGCTCGCAGCGATCCGCCTGATTGCCAAGATGCCGACGATTGCGGCAGCCTGCTATCGCTATTCGATTGGCTGGCCGTTCCGTTATCCGCGCAACAACCTCGAATACGTCAATCGTTTCCTGCACATGATGTTCGAAGTGCCGAGCGAACCGCTTGAAATGAAGCCGGTGGTGGCCAAGGCGCTGGATCTGCTGTTCATCCTGCACGCCGATCACGAACAGAACGCATCGACCTCAACCGTGCGTCTGGTCGGCTCGACGGGCGCAAACCCGTACGCTTCCATCGCCGCTGGTATCACCGCGTTGTGGGGGCCGGCACATGGCGGCGCCAACGAAGCCGTACTGAAGATGCTCGAAGAAATTGGTACGCCGGACAAGGTGGAAACCGCCGTCAAGCGCGCCAAGGACAAGAACGACAACTTCCGTCTGATGGGCTTCGGCCATCGTGTGTACAAGAACTTCGATCCTCGCGCCAAGATCATTCGCGAGATGTGCCACAAGGTGCTCGCCGAACTGGGCGTCAACGATCCGTTGCTCGATGTGGCGATGAAGCTGGAAGAGGCTGCGCTGAAGGACGATTACTTCGTCGAGCGCAAGTTGTACCCGAACGTCGATTTCTACTCCGGCATCATCTACAAGGCGTTGGGCATTCCGACCGAAATGTTCACCGTGATGTTCGCCATCGCACGTACTGCCGGCTGGATCGCACATTGGATCGAGCAGCACGAAACGCCAGGTTCGCGCATTGGCCGGCCGCGTCAGTTGTACGTGGGTTCGGACACGCGCAATTACGTGGGTATCGATAAGCGCTGATTGCAGATGCATCGATGTTTCACGAAAACGCCCGGCCTATGTCGGGCGTTTTCGTTTCGTCTATTTGAGAAGGCGTTTTATATCGTCGTCCCGGCGAAAGCCGGAGGCGCTTTACAACAGCGAAGTTGTTCGTCCAGTGACTTGCCGGAACGCTCGTTTAAGACGCCCGGTCCCGGCTTTCGCCGGGACGGCGATAGGGCGTGTCGTTGAGGACGGTCTTTAACGTAGCGCCGCCGACAACTTGCGCTCAAAATCATCCTGCTCGTTGTCCTCCTCCGCAAGCATGATCTCCACCGATGCCAGCGAAGCGCGGCGCATCGGTTTCTCGTCGATACGATCCAGCGGTGCTTGCCGTAACGCGTTGTGCGGAAGCACGGTCAGGTCGAACGAAAGGTTGTCGGCGGCGAATAACAACACGGGATATTCCACTTGTTCATCACGGCTGATACGTAGACGCCGCGTCTGCGCTTCGAATGGCACGCCGTGTTCGCGCAAGTAGATGCCGATGGCTTCCGGGTCGTCGCTGAAGACGTGCAGGCAAACGGCGGAATGCGAATCGGCGGTGCCATCGAGCACGGTGCCAACCAGGCGTGGTTCGAAGCGCTGCAGGAAACGCATCGCTTCGATGGCGGCCTCGCGTCTTGCTCTGAGCAGTTGTGGTTGGCTGTCGGCTTGAAACAGCCGCTGATGTTCGCGCAGCGCTTCCTCGATCTCGTGATTGCGAGGAAGCGCTTGTTCGTCAAGCACGCCCAATCGTTCGGCGGCTTTGCGTTTGGCGTGGTGGAAGTCGCGGATACCGTGTTCGCTCATCAGCCGCGCCGCCTCTTGGGCGACGCGAAGCCGGTTGCGCTGCACACGGTCGTGTGCGTGGATGCGATGGTGCTCGCCTCGTGCCATGCCTCGGCCCTCTTTCGCAGCGTCCGAGGCAAGACTACCGGAAAATTAGAAAATATCGTTAGCCTGCTGCTGATCTTGGTTTTGCTGCTGTTGTTGCAGAGCCTGGTTATGCAGCCGGTCTACATCTTCGACCTTGAAGATCTCCGACATGGCATCCGGATCGCCCGTGGCTGTCGGAAGGCCGTTTTCACGGTTAATTTGCACGGTGCTAATGCCAGGCGGCATCGAGATGGTGTTTTCCGGCGCACCCTTCAGGGCTTCGCCCACGTAATCGATCCAGATCGGCAGCGCAGCCTTGGCGCCAAATTCACCTTTGCCGAGCGAACTGAAGTCATCGAAACCCACCCACACGGCTGTCGACAAGTCGCCGTTGAAGCCAACGAACCAAGCGTCGCGATGGTCGTTGGTGGAGCCGGTCTTGCCAGCCAAGTCGGGGCGATTGAGTACTTTCGCTGCGTAGCCGGTGCCTAGGGGGGACGTGATGACATCTTTCATCAACGACGTGACGAGGTAGTCGTTGCGGATATCGATCACGTGCGGGGCCAGTACCGGTGCGGCTTCACCACTGTGAGCATCGGCAGGCAATGCAGTTTCGCCGGCGAGCGCGACGCTGGCGGCGGGTGCCGGCGCGCTGGTTGAACTTGCCGCTACGCCATTCGTGAGCATGCTGGCCGGTGGCGGGGCAGGCGGGGTGTTTTGCAATAGCCGCGCCTGGCAATTGGCGCAAGCGCGCGCAGGATTGGCCACATACACGGGCTTGCCGTCACGATCGTCGATCTCGCCAATGAAGTAGGGCGTGACCAGATAGCCGCCGTTGGCGAACACGGCAAAACCGCGCGCCATGCTGAGCGGCGACACGGAAGCGGTGCCGAGCGCCATCGACAAATTGTTCGGCAGCGCGTCGAGCGGGAAGCCAAAGCGAGTGACGTAGTCGCGCGCATAGCGCACGCCGATCGCGTCGAGCAGGCGTACGGAAACCAGGTTCTTGGATTCCACCAATGCTTCGCGCAGGCGCATTGGACCGGAGAATTTGCCGTCGTCGTTGCTGGGTGTCCAGAGGCCGTTCGGCTGGGACGGATCGGGGAGTGCCAGCGGTGCGTCATTGACGATGGAGGCGGTCGTAAAGCCGCGTTCAAAGGCCGCGGAGTAGATGAAGGGCTTGAAGCTCGAGCCTGGCTGACGCGCCGCCATTACAGCGCGGTTGAACTTGCTGCGCTGGAAGTTGAAGCCTCCGACCAATGATTGAATGGCGCCGTCTTCGGGATTGAGGGATACCAGCGCCGCCTGCGCTTTGGGTATCTGGGTCAACTGCCAACTGCCCTTGTCATCGCGAATCAGACGGACGACGTCCCCCGGCTTGAGCACTGTGTCCACCGCCTTCGGCGCGGCCCCCACGCGCGTATCGTTGACATAGGGGCGCGCCCAGTCCACGGCGCTGAGCCCGAGCTTTACGGTCTGATGATTCGGTAGGTAAACCGATGCTTCTTCGGCCGTTGAAGCGATCACCAGCCCCGGGGTGAGGCCTGCAAGATCGGTGTAGCTGGAGAGCACATTGCTGTAATCGGTATCGCTCGCGCCGGGTGGCAGCTCTTCATGGGCTTCCGGTCCACGCCAGCCATGACGGTGGTCGTAGATGGCCAGTCCGTCGCGCACCGCCGCCACGGCGGCCAGCTGGCGTGTGCTGATCAGGGTGGTCTTGACCACATAGCCTTCGGTGAGCGCGTCGTTGCCGAGTCGTTCCAGCGCCTGCAGACGAGCCATTTCCGCCAAATAGGGCGCGTCCACCTGGATGGGTTGCTCGTGCGGAGCTGCATCGTCCGGTGCCTTGAGGGCCTCGTCATACTGAGCCTGGTTGATGTACCGATGCTCAAGCATCTGACCCAGCACCCAGTTGCGCCGCGCGATCAACCGAGAGGTATTGGTCAGCGGATTGACGGCCGACGGCAGCTGGAAGGTGGAAGCCAGGGCCGCGCACTGCGCCACGTTGAGCTGATCGAGCCGTTTGCCGTAGTAGTACTCGGCGGCCGCCGCTACGCCATAAGAGCGATGCCCAAGAAACATCTTGTTGAGGTAGAGCTCCAGAATCTGGTCTTTACTGAGCTCGTTCTCCATGCGCAAAGCGATGAACATTTCGATCAATTTGCGCGAATACAGCTTCTCGGGGCTCAAAAAGAAGTTACGCGCCACTTGTTGGGTAATAGTCGAGCCGCCCTGGGTTTTGTTGCCGCCAGAAGCCACCACGTGAAAGCCTGCGCGCATCACGCCGCGCCAATCCACGCCCGGATGGCTATAAAAATCGGCGTCCTCGGCCGACAAGACAGCATGCTTGACCATATCCGGCACCTGATCGATGGCGACCGGGATGCGGCGAGTTTCGCCGAAGGTGGCGATCAGCTTGCCGTCGGCGGTCAATACCCGCAACGGCACCTGCATGTGGTAATCCTTAAGAACCGCCACCGAGGGGAGTCGGGGGGCGACCAGCCAGTAGGCCACCCCGGCGGCTGCGGCGATCAGCAGGAGGCCGCTGAAGCCCAGGATAAGGAACCAGCGCAGGAGGCCTTTCAGAATTCGCGTCATGTGAGTGTAGCGAGACCTGAGTCAAAACAGTTCAGAGTATAGATGTAGCAGTATGGGCAACATGAGCGACGGATTAGCAAAACCTTAATCGCGATACTCGACGGGTTGGTCCAAATGTGCAGGCCATCACGTCAAAAGTCTCGAAGAAGTTCGCGTAGACCGTTGCTATTGCGTTAATTTTTGGATCTAATGGCCCGGCAATCCTGCCAGTTACTGGTGGGACGCCAGGGGTCAAGGGGGAATCAACGTGGGGCTCTTCACACCCAAGAAGCCGCCGCTCGTCGGTGTCGACATCAGTTCGACTGCCGTCAAGCTGCTGCAGCTAAGCCAGACCGGTGGCCGTTATCGCGTGGAACACTACGCGATCGAGCCGCTGCCCCCCAACGCTGTCGTCGAGAAGAACATCGTCGAGGTCGAAGCCGTCGGCGAAGCAGTCCGCCGCGCGCTGGCGCGTTCGGGTGCGAAGATCAAACACGCTGCTGCCGCGGTCGCAGGATCGGCAGTGATCACGCGCATCGTGCCGATGGCTGCCGAACTTTCTGACGAAGATCTGGAAGGCCAGATCCAGGTCGAAGCCAATCAGTACATCCCGTATCCGATCGACGAAGTCAGCCTCGATTTCGAGGTGCTCGGTCCGGTGCGCGACAACCCTGAAATGAATAACGTCCTGCTCGCTGCATCGCGCACGGAAAACGTGGATATGCGCGTGGCCGCGCTGGATCTGGGCGGTCTCACCGCACAGGTGATCGACGTCGAAGCGTTTGCGCTCGAGAACGCCTTTACGTTGATCGCCGATCAGTTGAATGTCGGTCGCGAGGCACTGGTGGCGGTGATCGACATCGGTGCGACGATGACTACGCTATCGGTGCTGAAGAACCAGCGCACCATCTATTCGCGCGAACAGGTCTTTGGCGGCAAACAGCTCACCGATGAAATCATGCGCCGCTACGGCCTTTCCTATGAGGAAGCCGGCCGTGCCAAGCGTAAAGGCGGTTTGCCGGAATCCTACGAGACCGAGGCGTTGCAGCCGTTCAAGGAATCGCTGGTGCAGCAGATCAGCCGCTTGCTGCAGTTCTTCTATGCCGGTAGCGAGTTCAGCAAGGTCGACCAAGTCGTGTTGGCTGGCGGTTGCGCGTCGATCGACGGTATCGGAGCAATGCTGGAAGAACAGCTCGGCTTGCCCTGCGTCGTGGCCAACCCGTTGGCGCGCATGTCGCTGTCCAGTCGGGTCCAGGCGCAATCGCTGACCCAGGATGCGCCTGCGCTGATGATTGCCGTCGGACTCGCCATGAGGAGTTTCGACTGATGGCACACATCAATCTACTTCCCTGGCGTGTCGAGCGTCGCAAAGTTCGCCAGCGCGAGTTCTTCACGCAGCTGGGTGCCGCCGCGCTCGTCGCCATAGGATTTCTGCTGTTGTGGTGGCTGTGGATGGATATGCGCATCGACAACCAAAACGAGCGCAATGCCTATCTGCAGGACCAGATCAAGCAAGTGGATGCACGACTCACCAAGATCAATGATTTAGAAAATGTTCGTGCGCAACTGCTGGCACGCAAGCAGATCATCGAGCAGTTACAGGCCAATCGTTCACAGATGGTCCATCTGTTCGACGAGCTGGTTAAGACGATTCCAGGGAGCGCACGCCTGGTATCGATCAAGCAGAACGGCGATCACATGGTGCTTGGCGGCGTTGCACAATCGAATGCCAGCGTTGCCGACTACATGCGCAATATCGAGGTCTCGCCCTGGATGGGGCAGGCGGATCTGAGCAAGACCGAAAATAGCCATGACGCTTCACGTATGCCCTACACCTTCGGATTAACAGTTGCGTTGCAGCGACCGAAGCAGGACGACGGTACTGCACAGGATTCGGCCGCGCCGGCCTCGTCGAGCAGCAGCGGTTCCAGGGCTGCGCCGGTGACGCCTGTAGTGACAAAACCTGCTCTTGAGACTGCTCCGGCCACTGCACCTGCCTCAACGTCATCCAATGCTGCGCCAGTCAAGGGAGGGGCCAAGTCATGAAACTCCTCGACGATCTGCGCAGTTTGGATCGCAACAACATCGGTGGTTGGCCGAAGTCGGTCAAGACCTTCTTCACAGTGCTGCTGTTTGTCGTGATCGCATTTCTCGGCTGGTATCTCGTTATCAACGACCAGCAGACCAACTTGCAGAATCTGGCGGGCAAGGAAGAGCAGCTGAAGCGCGACTTTTCTGAAAAACAAGCCAAATCGGTCAATCTCGAAGCATTGCAACAGCAGCTGGATGAAATGAAAGACATGCTGCGCCAGCTGCTGCGTCAGTTGCCCAGCAAGACGGAAATGCCGGAATTGCTGGTGGATGTATCGCAAACGGCTCTGTCAGCGGGTCTGCAGCAGGAGCTGTTCCAGCCAGGCACCGAGGTGCCGAAAGATTTCTACGCGGAAAAGCCGATCCAGCTGAAGATGATCGGTACCTATCATCAGTTCGGAACATTTATCAGTGGAGTCGCGTCACTGCCGCGCGTCGTGATCCTCACCATGCACGATGTTTCCCTGACGCCGCTTAATCCTCCCGCCAAAGGCGCCGAACCCAGTCCGAACCAATTGCTGGTGTTGCAAGGCACGGTGAAGACCTATCGCTATCTTGACGACTCCGAAACGGGCGATACGGCTAGCAAGGCGAAGAATAAGAAAGCAGGGGGGCGGAAATGAGGATCATGACTGCCATCAAACCGAATGGTCCGGTCAAGCCTGCGCGCTTTGCCAAACTGTTCCTGTTGGTCGGTGCGGCGCTGGTACTGGGCGGTTGCACGCGCGGCATGTCCGATCTGCGTGACTGGGTCGCGCAGGAGAAAGCCAAGCGCGGTGCGCCGATTCCACCGCTGCCCGTACTCAAGACGTTCGAAACATTTACCTATACCGATCAAGACAAGCGCGATCCCTTCAGCGCGAGCCCGGATGAGCTCAATGAGAACAATGGTCCTCGTCCGGATGAAGGCCGAGCCAGGCAACCGCTTGAGGCTTACTCGCTGGACAGCCTGAAGATGGTCGGCACGATCGGCAATGGCGCCACCATGGAGGCCTTGATCAAGGATCCGGGTGGCGTGATCCATCGTGTGCACGCGAACGAATACATGGGCCAGAACTACGGTCGCATCACCGCTATCAGCGGCGACAAGGTCGATCTGGTCGAATTGGTTTCCAACGGCAATGGCGGCTGGATGGAACGTCCGGCCAGCATCGCGCTCGTCGCGAAATAGGAATACAGGGGCTGATGCAATGACCAATCCAATCAAACCAGTCCGGAGCCGTGCCATGCGCCTGGCGAGCCGTTGCCTGATGACCATCATGGTGCTGGGTGTCGCGGCATGGGCGAATGCCGCCGCTGCGACCAGCACGCTCCAAAACATCACCTACAAGACCTTGCCGGGTGGGCGCGTCGAGCTGCGGATGAATTTCGACAGCAGCCAAGTTCCCGACCCGCGCGTCTTCACCACGGATAATCCGCCGCGTATTGCGGTCGATTTTCCGGACACGGCGAACGACGCTGCTAGGCACCAGGATATCGGCGTCGGCACCACCACGGGTGTTTCGGCGGTCTCCGCCGGAGGACGCACCCGCGTGGTCGTCGAGCTGATGCAGGCCTCGACTTACAAGTCGCATGTCGAGGGCAATAGCCTGGTTATGGTGGTCAACAACGGAACCCAGGCGCAGCCGGTCACCACGGCAGCGACTATCGATCCGTCCATGGCGCTGCCCTCGGCGATGAATGGCCCGGCTATCCTCAATATCGATTTCCAGCGCGGGACTAACGGTTCTGGCCGCGTATTGGTGAACTTCAACGGTGCGGGCGCCAACGCCAACATGCACCGTAGCAACGATAACGTTGCGGTGGATATCGACAACGCGCAACTACCGGCCAGCCAGGCTCAGCGCTTGAACGTGCTGGACTTCGCCACGCCCGTGCAATCCATCACGCCGCATTCCACGCCCAGTGGCGTACATCTGGATATTGCTTTCACAGGTGACGTAGAAACATCGTCGTACCAGACAGGGAATCAGTACGTCGTTGAAGTCACGCCCAAAAAGCACGACTCCAAGGCCGATAAGCTAGGTCTCGGCGCGCAGCCGGTGTATACCGGCAATCGTGTGACATTCAATTTCCAGGACATTCCGGTGCGCTCCGCCCTGCAGTTGCTGGCAGATGTGTCGGGTCTAAATCTAGTGGCGTCAGATACGGTTGGTGGAAGCGTTACCTTGCGATTGGTCAACGTTCCCTGGGACCAGGCACTGGCTGTGATTCTGCGCGCCAAGGATTTGGACCAGCGCCGTGATGGCAACGTGATCTGGATTGCACCGCAAAAGGAATTGGCGGACTACGAACAGAACATTTCTGATGCTCGTTTCAAGGCGGAAGATACTGCGCCGCTGATTACGACTTATGTTCCGATCAGTTACGGCAAAGCTCAGGATATAGCCAAGCTGCTTACGACTGGCAGTATGCAGAGTATTGCCGGAGGCGCAGGTGGTAGTGGTCAGGCATCCCAACACCGTGGATTCCTCTCTGTTCGCGGTAGTGTCTCTTTCGATCTGCGCACCAACACTTTGTTGATTAACGATACCGCTGAAAAGACGACAGAGTTGCGCGGAATCATCGCCCAGCTTGATCGTCCCGTTCAGCAGGTACTGATTGAATCCCGCATCGTGATTGCTACGGACGATTTCGAACGCGATCTTGGTGTGCAGTGGGGCGTGAGCGGAAATCGCGCCAACCCGAGTGGGCAGGTCTTGCAAGTTGGCAGTTCCATTGGCGGTACGCAAGGTAATAACTCCAGCACAGCCCAGCTGGGGTCGGGTTCGCTGGCTGTAGACTTACCCGCAAGCCCAACCACGGGCACGGCCTCGACGCTCGCTGCTGCGATACTTGGCAAGAACTATGCGCTGGATTTGGAACTCTCAGCCGCCCAACTGGAAGGCCGTAGCGAAGTGGTTTCCAGCCCACGCGTGATCACCGCTAACCAACAGGAAGCGGATATCCGCCAGGGTCAGGAGATCGGTTACGTGACCTATCAGAACAGCACGGGTGGCGGTGGTGCGAGTGGCACGGCTACTGTGGCATTCAAGGATGCGGTGCTCGAACTGAAGGTTACGCCGACCATCACCGCGGACAGCCGTGTTTATCTCGCGATCAACGTAAACAAGGATTCGCTGGACCACTACATAACGGTTCCAGGCAGCGGCCAGGTTCCTGTTATTGATACACGTTCGCTCAACACATCCGTGCTCGTGGATAACGGCCAGACCGTGGTGCTCGGCGGTATTTATGAAGTCAGCAAGACCGACTCGATTTCTAAAGTACCGGGACTGGGCGATATCCCTGGCCTGGGCGTGCTCTTCCGCAGCACGCAACGCATCAACGACAAGGATGAGCTGCTGATCTTCGTGACGCCGCGCATCCTGAGCGACAGCCTGCAGTAAACGCGAGCTGACAATGATCTAGAACACGGAAAGGGGTGGCCAAGATGCCGCCCCTTTCTCATTGGGGGACAATGGAACCGGCAAACTTTCCTGCCCCCTCGCTGTCTCTACCGACACATAGCAGTACAGGATTTTTGGATGGATATGCCCCAAGTCCCCGCAACCGGGCGCCTGCAACAAGCGTTCTCTCGCCTCCGCGACGATCTGCAGCGCCACATCATCGGTCAGCCGCGCCTGATCGATTGCCTGTTGATTGCGTTGCTGGCCGATGGCCATTTGCTGGTCGAAGGGGCGCCCGGCTTGGCCAAGACCACGGCGGTCAAAGCCTTGGCGCAGCGCATCGAGGCCGATTTCCATCGCGTGCAGTTCACGCCGGATCTATTACCGGCAGATCTGACGGGCACCGACATATTCCGCCCCCAGTCCAGCAGCTTCGAATTCGAGCGTGGCCCGCTGTTTCACAACATCGTATTGGCGGACGAGATCAATCGCGCACCGGCGAAAGTGCAGTCCGCGCTACTGGAGGCGATGGCGGAGCGGCAAATCACCGTGGGGCGAAGCACCTGGCGCTTGCCGGAACTGTTCATGGTGATGGCCACGCAGAATCCGATCGAGCAGGAAGGTACCTTCGCTCTGCCCGAAGCCCAACTTGATCGCTTCATCATGCACGTAACGATCGGTTACCCGGATGCCGCATCCGAATTGGCTATCCTGCGGCTGGCACGCGAGCAAGCCAGTCAGTCAGCACACGTATCGGTGCCTGTCGCAACGATCGTGACGCAGAACGATGTCTTTGCCGCGCGGGAAGCGGCGCTAGCCGTGCACATGGCACCTCCCCTGGAGCAGTATCTGGCGCAACTGGTACTGGCGACGCGCGACGCCGGTCACTACGGCCCCGAGCTGAAACGTTGGATCGCATGGGGCGCCAGTCCACGCGCCACCATTGCATTGGATCGGTGTGCCCGCGCTCACGCCTGGTTGAGCGACCGTGATTTCGTACTGCCGGAAGACGTCCACGCCATCGTCTATGAAGTGCTGCGTCACCGCGTACTGCTTAGTTATGAGGCCGAAGCCGAAGGCGTGCGCAGCGAACAGGTCATCGGCCGTCTGCTGGATCTTGTGCCGCTGCCGTGAAGACAGACGTCTCGTTACATGCGGACGGCGATGGGCGCGTACGCGTCTCACTGGCAGAACTGATCGCCTTGCGCAATCGTGTGGCACGCTTGAGGCTACTGCCCCAGGATAGCCGCGCGACGCGGGTCGGCACCCAAACCAGCCGTCTCTACGGCCGCGGCATGGACTACGCCGAATCTCGCGCATATCAACCGGGCGACGATGTGCGGCGTCTGGATTGGCGGCTCACGGCACGCAGTGGCCGGTTGCACACCAAGCTGTTTCAGGAAGAACGCGAAGGGCAGTTGCTCATCCTGCTGGATCAGCACGCCAGCATGCGTTTTGGAACGCGTGCACGCTTCAAATCAGTGCAGGCTGCCCGAGCTGCATCGCTTGCTGCTTGGTATGCCGTTCGAGCAGGAGAGCGCGTCGGGCTGATGCTGTTCGGCGGCAACACACATTTGCAACGTCCGCGTGCCGGCGTGTGCGGTGCCCTGGATGTGTGCGGTGCGTTAGCCAGGTGCGACGCCGATCCGTCCGATCGCCAGGAGTCGCTGTCACAAGCGTTACAGCATGTGATGCGGCTTCAACAAAGCGCCAATCGCGTACTGCTTATCAGCGACGGCCATAGTACCGACGACGCAGCGCGCAAACGAATGCTGGAGATGATGCGCCACACGGCGTTGCGCGTGCTGGTTGTTGCCGACGCGCTCGAATTGCAGCTGGCTCCACCCGGGCATTACCCGATGGAACAGGCTGGGCAGCGGCGGCGCCTGACATTGCAGTCCACGCATCAGCGAGAGATGTTTCAACAACAGTTAGGATCGGGCCAGACACGCCTGGTCGCCATGACCCAATCATTGGGTATCCCCTGTCGCGTTATCGACACGACGGTGGAACCGATAGAGGCCACCTCAGCCTTGCTGCGCGATGCGGGCGTTCGCCGATGAGCCGGCTGTTGCCGCAGGATCTCGCCTTACGCGATATCCATCTTCCGCCCGGACCTTCTTGGTGGCCGCCAGCGCCCGGATGGTGGGTATTGTCCGGCGTTTTTTGCTTGGTTTTGTTCGTGGCGTGCGTCATTTACCGCCGCGTACGCCGGGAACGAATCTGGCAAGCGCAGATACTTGCAGAAATTCCTGCGTTGGCAGCACGCTACCCTGATGACGATGTTGCGTACGCCTCTGCACTGCATCAACTGCTTCGTCGCGTCGCACGCCGTTACGCCGCCGATGCCCATCGACTTCAGGGTGAACGCTGGCGAGAAATATTGGCGCAAGTACCGGTCGATACGGGAACGCTCGATATGCTAACCACGCTTGAAGCGCGCATGTATCAGTCGCACGCCGAATTCGATCGTGCTGCGATGCAGGCCGCTGTGGTTCGTTGGCTGCGATCCGCTTTGCCACACACAAAGGGGACGGTTAAGGAGCCGACGCATGCCTGAATTCGCGTGGCCGTGGGTATTTGTGCTGCTGCCGCTACCCTGGCTTTTGTGGCGTGGATTAAAGCCGGCTGCACCCGGTCAGGCACTCTTGCTGCCACATGCCACACTCTCATGGAGTGACGGTGACGGCATACCCGTACGTAGCGCGGCCTCCTGGTTGCTGGGCCTAGGCTGGCTATGCCTGCTGGTCGCCGCCGCGCGACCGCAGACATTGGGGGCGCCGCAGGCGCAACGGCATAGTGGTCGAGCGATGATGCTTGCGGTCGATCTTTCCGGCAGCATGCAAACGCCGGATATGCAATTGGGTGGTCAGCAGCTCAGTCGTTTTGGCGCGGTGGAAGCCATTGCCGGCGACTTCATCTCCCGTCGCAGCGGTGACGAGCTTGGATTGATTTTATTCGGCACGCGCGCCTTTCTAGTCACACCGCTTACCTATGATCTCAGCGCCGTTCGCGCGCAGTTACAGAGCGCGGCTGTCGGACTGCCAGGTACCGAAACGGCCATTGGTGATGCCATCGCTGTGGCGGTGAAACGCTTAGCCGCGTTGCCCGAGCAGGCACGCGTGGTGGTGCTGCTTACAGACGGCGTCAACAATTCAGGAAATATCTCGCCTCAGGATGCGGCTCGTGCAGCAAAGGCCGCAGGCGTGCGCATCTACACCATCGGCATAGGCGCTACCAGCATGACGGTGCCGGGATTGTTCGGCGACAGCGTCATCAATCCGTCGGCCGATCTGGATGCAAATATGCTCACCTATCTGGCGCATGAGACCGGTGGGCAGTTCTATCGTGCCACGGATGGCAATCAATTGGCCGACGCATATCGCGCGATCGATGCATTGGAGCCGATGCCCCAGCAAGGGCCCAGTCTTCGTTTGCGGCGTGAATGGTTCCGCGTGCCACTCGCGGCGGCGGTATTGTGTCTATTGCTAGGCATGTTCTGGCCACGACTGCGAATAGTGCAGCGATGATCGACGCCCTGCATCAATTCCACTTTTTGCAGCCATGGTGGTTACTCGGCTTATTCGGGTTGCCGTTGGTGCTGGCCTTTGGATTGCGCAGCAACGCTACGCAACGCGAACTCAGTCAGCTTGCCGATGCCGAACTCTTGCCACATCTGTTGAGCGGCAGTGTGCGCGGCAGACGCTGGTCATCAGGTTTGTTCGCCTTGGGTTGGGCTCTTTGTGTGTTCGCGCTGGCAGGGCCCACGTGGAGTCGCATTGCTGAGCCCCTGTATGCAGATCGCGCTGCGCAGGTTGTTGCGCTGTCGCTATCGCAACACATGCTGGCGCGCGACGTGCTTCCCAGACGCATCGATCGCGCACGCTATAAAGCGCACGACTTGCTCGCCGCCAATCGGGATGGACTCAATGCGCTGATCGGCTATGCGGGACAATCTTTTTTGGTTGCGCCACTGACCAGCGACGCGCACAGCCTCGACGATCTACTCAATGCGATGGCGCCGGATATCATGCCTGTCGATGGCGACAATGCTGCACAAGCCATCGAGCAGGGTGTCGCACTGATCCGCGACGCCAAATTAAGCGGTGGTTCGTTGGTCTTGATTACCGATGATGCGGACACAGCAGCTCAAGCCGCTGCGCGCAAAGCGCTGACTTCGGGCGTTCGTGTTTCCGTACTAGGCCTCGGCACTGAGCAAGGCGCGCCGATACCGCAAGTGGATGGCAGTTTCTTGCGTGACGAACAGAGTGATATGGTTGTCGCGCGCCGCAACGATACGAACTTGCGCGCACTGGCTCAGGCAGGTGGTGGTCGTTACGAGGTGATGAGCGAAGACGGCAGTGACACTGCTGCGCTGCGTCCCGAACGCCAGCCATCTCAATCCATCTTGGTCGTCGATGGACAACGCGGCGATGCATGGCACGACGAAGGGCCGTGGTTGTTGCTGCCATTGCTGATAGTTGTGGCGATGGTTTTTCGCCGCGGATGGATACTGCTGGTGCCGTTGGTGTTGTTGCCATGGTGCCCACGGGCTGCGCATGCGTCGGGCTGGCAGGATTGGTGGCAACGACCCGATCAGCAGGCAGCCAGCGCGTTGCGACAAGGCAATGCGGCCAAGGCGCAGTCACTGGCTCAAGATCCCGCATGGCGCGGTGCTGCTGCTTATCGTGCGAACCATTACGCGGAGGCCGTGAAGGCGCTCGAACAAGCCAACGGCGCGGACGCGCAGTACAACCTGGGAAATGCGCTGGCCAAACTTGGCCATTACCCGGAGGCCATCAAAGCTTACGACCGCGCGTTGCAGGACGACCCACATAACGAGGATGCGCGCGCCAATCGCAAGATGGTCGAAGAGGCCATGCGCAAATCTCCGCAGAGATCGTCATCGTCGCAGCAACAGCCGTCAGGCGGTGGACAAGGGAATCAAGATAATCAGAACGGCCAGAATGGTCGCTCAGGGCAATCGTCCGCGCAGGGACAAGATGGTCAGAATCAGGGACAGCAACGCGATCAGTCCGGGCAACAACAAGGCAATGACACATCGAGCGGTCAACGTTCGAATAATGGAAACGAGTCGCAGCAGGATGCGCGCAATAACTCCGCACAAAACGGGTCCAATCAAACCCCAGCGGCAACATCGACGAGCGAACAAGCCCAGGCAGCCAAGGCACAGCAGGGTCTGAAGGCGCAGTTGAACCAAGCGCTATCCAGAGAGCGGCAAAAAGGCAGTCAGGCACCACCAGGGCACGAACTGGGTGCGATGGATAGCGACGATCCCCTTGCGAAACTGCCCAATGACATTCGGCGCGATCTGCAGCGAGTGCCGGATGATCCGGGCGCGTTGTTACGTCGGAAGTTCGAGCTTGAATACCGGGAGCGCACGGGCGCGCCATCGGTCGATGGAGATGGTCCATGAGTTATCGCTGGCTTTTGTTGCTATGTCTGCTGTTCCCGCTGAGTGCGATGGCGAGCAGCGTGCAGGCGACGCTGGATCGCACGGATGTGCACCTGGGCGAGACGGTCACGCTCAACCTGCGCATTGATGGCGCCGTGAATGCAAGCACGCCAGATCTCAGCGCGCTGGATGGCGATTTCGAGGTGCTCGGCACATCGACCAATAGCGCGTTGAGCATCGATAACGGCCGGCCCACGGCACAAGTGATTATTGGCATCGCTTTGCGACCCAAGCACATCGGTAACTTGCAGATACCGGCATTGACGGTCGCTGGAAGTTCATCCGCACCGCTTGCCTTGCATGTCAGTCCGCCGGACAGTTCGGTGATGACGGAAAGTCACAAAGATGTTTTCCTTGAGACAGCGGCTGAGCCCACCCACGTTTATGTCGGCCAACAGTTGCTCTACACCGTGCGTCTTTTTTTCGACGTGAACCTCAATGGTGGAACCTTGCCCGATCCACACGTGGACGGTGCGGATCTGCATCAGCTCGGTGGTGATGCCAATTATGAGTCGGAGCGCAACGGCAAGCGCTATCACGTCGTGGAACGGCATTACGCGGTGATCCCCCATCATGCCGGTTCGCTGACGATTCCATCGGTCGAATTCCAGGGTGAGGCAGCTGATTCCGCCAATCCGAACGATCCAAGTGGCTTGCTGGGGCAGGGTGGTTTATTCGGGAATAGCACGCCTATCTCTGCCGATTCAGCGCCGGTAGATATCCAGGTGCAAGCCGCGCCGGCGAATTGGGGTGGTACGACATGGTTGCCCGCTCGCGCGCTCGCACTGGGTGTCGAAGGCTGGCCTTCCGATGACAAGCTCCGTGTTGGACAGCCCATCAATCTGCGCATAAGTGTCCAGGCCACGGGTTTGGCTGTCGACGCATTGCCGGAGCCAAGCTTGCCGGCTATTGACGGTGCGACGGTGTATCCCGATCGACCCGTCGACACCGCGCATGACGATGGACAGTGGCTGATCGGACGCCGCGAACGCAGTTTTGCGATTTTTCCGCAGCACACGGGTACGTTGACCATTCCCGCGATGACGTTGACCTGGTTTGATGTGCAGAGTGGACAAAAACAAGTTGCGACGCTTCCGGCGCGCACGTTGACCGTGTTGCCGGCTGCAAATGGCGCACCGGCTACGCCTTCATCGGCATCCCAGGTCGCAATGGCGCTGGCGTCGTCAACGACAGTAAACAGCGGTGGCACCGTTGCTAAACAGAACGTACTTTCTCCTGTTGGTCCATCTACACCTTGGCGCTGGATCGCGATGGCCAGCTTGGGTCTCTGGGTGTTCAGCGCGGTCGCGTTCCTGTGGATGCGCAGGCGCAAACCCGCTTACATATCGTCTGCCGTTCCCGATTCGACGGAGTCCGCGCAGAAGCTCCGTCACGTATTCTTAGCGGCGGCACGCGGTAATGATCCCGTCTCGCAGGCTCGCTCGCTGCTTGCGTGGGCGCGTGCCGAGCGGCCCGGTTTGCAGAACTTGGGACAACTGTCCGCGGCCCTCGCTTCGGGATCTCAACAAGCCGCGATCGAACAGTTGCAGCGACAGCAATACGCAAGTGTGGCGACCGGCAATGCGATCGATCTTGTTGCCGCGTTCTCACATGGATTTGTGTGGCGTCAGGAAAGCAAACACGGTGACGACTCACCACTGCCGCCGCTCTATCCCTTCAAACTGGATTGAGCGCACGTCGCCAGATCGCCGCCATGCGATCGTCGAAGCAGCACAGTTGCACGTCCAGCTCTGTGTGTGTATCGAGTATGCCGCGCAATGCGGCGACCGCGACGTTCGCTGCCTGATCCGGCGGGTAGCCATAGACGCCGCAGCTGATCGCAGGAAACGCGATGCTATGCAGCTCATGGTCGATCGCCAACGCCATGCATGCGCGATAAGAGCGCCCCAGCAGCTCGGCTTCGCCATCGTCACCGCCGCGCCAGACCGGTCCGACGGTATGGATCACGTAGCGCGCAGGTAACGCAAAACCGGGCGTCAACCGCGCTTCGCCGGTGGGACAGCGGACTCCCGGTGCCACTTCCGGTAGTGAGCGGCAAGCGGCCAACAGCTCGGGTCCGGCAGCGCGATGGATCGCGCCATCCACCCCGCCGCCGCCCAGCAACCCGGGGTTGGCGGCGTTGACGATGGCGTCCAGGGCCAATCGGGTAAGGTCGGAAGTAACGACAGTCATGGGCATAAGTTCAGCTCATTTCGGCTTATGCTTGGCCTATGTGACACTCAGAGTGCTACACATCATGGCAAAAACGGAAGATATTTCCTTCGGGTATCTGCTCAACGACGTCACGCTGCTGTTTCGCAAGCATTTCGATCGGCGCGCGGTGAAGTTCGGATTGACGCGCGCCCAGTGGCGCGCGACCAAAATGCTGTATCGCCGCGAGGGCCTGCGGCAGACGGAACTTGCCGAATTCCTTGAAATGGAGCCGATCGCGGTGGGGCGTGTAATCGATCGCCTGCAGGCAGCGGGGTTTGTCGAGCGTCGCCCGGATCCCAAGGATCGTCGCGCATGGCGCTTGTACACCACCGCGCAGGCCAGCGAGGTGGTCGACGATATGGAGCGTATTGCGTACGAACTGCGCCGGGAATGCACGGTAGGCATCACCTACGAAGAAATGTGCCAGGCGATGGACGTCATGACGCGTCTGAAGGAAAACCTGCAAGCGCTCGACGCTGGCGAGACGCCGCCCGCGCCTGTCGGGGACAGCTAACGCAACCCGGCTCCATTGGCAAAAGAAAGGCGGCCATCGGCCGCCTTTCTTCATCCGCGATCAAACGCCCTTGTTCAATCGCCTGCACCGTCACCGGCGAATGCACCGGGTGCCGAGCCAAAGTCGCCGTCGGCCTGCGCAGCCATATAGGTGAATACCGCATACACCGCCACGTTCTGCGAGAGTTGTTGCGGGTCGATCTTGTCCAGCGTGTCGTTGGCGGTGTGGTGCCAATCGAAGTAATAGGTCGCGTCCTGATCCAGCGACAACGCGGCCATGCCCTTCAGATGCATCTGCGAGAGATCCGACCCGCCGCCGCCGGGAAGCTTGGGATCGTAGGCAACGCCGATCGGGGCGAGCACTTTGGCGATCTGCTCGATGGCGCCACGTGCCTGCGGTTTGACGCTGGCGGTCATCTTCCAAACGGGCGCCGCGCCCAGGTCAGATTCCGAGCCTAGCTGGAATTTGGCGACCTCGGCGGCATGCTTCTCTGCGTATGCGCGGCCGCCCCACAGGCCCATCTCCTCGTTGGCGAAGGCAATCACGCGAACGGTGCGATCAGGACGTTGCGGCAGATCGTGGATCAGTTTGGCCGCGCCCAGCGCGATGGCCACGCCCGCACCGTCGTCGATAGCGCCGGTGCCTGGGTCCCAGGAATCGAGGTGACCGCCGATCGCCACCACCTGATCGGGATATTTGCGCCCGGTGATCTCGCCAATCACGTTGTAACCGGTGTACTGGCCTTCGAAGCCACAATCCAGATCGAGCTTTAGGGTCACCGGCTTGTTGTAGGCCAGCACGCGCTCAAGCTGGTCGGCGTCCGGATTGGATAGTGCGGCGGCCGGAAGGGCCTTCTCTGGGTGCGCAAAGTCGGTGAAGCCTGTGACGCCGGTGTGCGGCGTGCGGCTGTTCGCGTCGGTGCCGGCCGAGCGCAGCAGGAAGGCGGCGGCACCCTTGGCAGCGGCGATCAGCGGGCCTGCCTCGCGAATGCCCGCGCCGATGCCGTAGTCGTGGCCGTCCTTATAGCGATGCATGCGAAAACCGATATAGACGATCTTGCCTTTGATGCTGGCGGGATCGGCGGCTTTCAGTGCATCCAGGCTGGCAAACTGAACCACCTGCGCCGTAAGGCCGCCTTTGGGCGTTCCTCCGGAGTAACCCAGTGCAATCAACGTCAGTGGCTGCGGGAAGGGCGCGACAATGGCGCCGTGTTCACTACGGCGTACCCAAAGCGGATACGTCGCCGGCTCCGTGTAGACCTTATCGAAACCCAGCGCTTTGAACTTGGCGATGGCCCATTCCCGGGCGCGTGCATCGTTGACGCCGCCGGCCATGCGCGCGCCGACTTCGGTAGTCAACGACTCGACGACTTTGTACGCCGTGTCGTCGTGCATGGCGCTATCACGTAGCTGCACGGCGGTCTGTACGGCGGCCGCGGGTATGGTGGTGGGGGTATCAGCGGCGCAGACGAGGCCATTGGCCAGCATCAGGCCAGCAGCGAGCAGGGATAGGGCGGGGCGTTGCATCGGGTGACTCCTGGTAGCGAGCCCCGATTATGGGGCTCACGCCAGCCGGCGCTTAGGCCGGAAGTCATGCTGGTCTACCGATGAGTGCTTATGGCTTGTTTTTCAGCAGATCGCGAATTTCGGTAAGCAGCACCACATCCGGCGGCGTCGCAGCAGCAGCCTTGGTGTAGAACCTATTGATGAGCTTGACCAGGATAAAGATGGCGAACGCAACGATCACGAAGGCGATGATCGTGTTGACGAAGCTGCCATAGTTGATGGCGACCTCAGGAAGCTTGTGCGCGGGATTGCTGTCGTCGGCGGCCTTGATCACCCATTTCATGGACGAGAAATCGATGCCGCCGGTGAGCCAGCCGATCGGCGGCATGATGACGTCGCTGACCAGCGAGGTAACTATCTTGCCGAACGCAGCGCCGATGACGATACCCACCGCCATGTCGACCACGTTGCCACGCATGGCAAATTCCTTGAACTCCTGCAGCATGCTCATTGTCATCTCCCCGAAGTTTTGAGCCGGATGGCGTCACCGACTTTAACGCAGCCGTGACCCAGCAGACAGCGTTTGTGTGGCCAAAAGACAGCCTGGCATCAGACGATGCGGCCATCCAGCGTTGCGATGCCTTCGAGTTCAGCGTGGAAACGATCGCCGCGTTGCAGCGCAGCTACACCCGCAGGCGTGCCGGTGAAGATCAGATCACCCGGCTTGAGCTCGAACAAGGTGGAGAGAGTCACCACGATGTCCACGACACTGTGCACCATCTCGCCTAGGCGAGCGTGTTGCCGCGACGTACCGTTCACGTGCAGGCTGATCGTGGTATCCGCGTTAGGCGAGACCTCGCTGGCAGGACGCAGCGTGGAAACCGGCGCGGAATGGTCGAATGCCTTGGCCACGTCCCACGGATGGCTCTTTGCCTTGGCGATGGCCTGCAGGTCGCGACGCGTCAGGTCGAGTCCGACGCCGTAGCCGAAAATCGCAGCACTAGCCTGACTCGCATCCAGATCGCGGCCGCCGGCTTTCAGCGCCACCACCATCTCCACTTCGTGATGTAGATCCGACGTGGCCTGGGGATAGGCCACGTCGGCGCCATCCGTGACCACGGCATCAGCCGGTTTGCAGAAGAACATAGGTGCCGACGCGTCTACGGTCGCACCCATTTCGCGAGCATGCTCGGCGTAATTGCGGCCGATGCAGAACACCCGGCGAACGGGGAAACGTTCATCGCGACCGGCGACGGGAAGGCTAGGGACGGCAGGGGTATCGATAACGTAGCGCATGCGGCAAGGTTAGCAGCTCTGTGTGCTTGCGCATAAAAAGATGCCGTGACAGGTATTGGTTTGTAAGAATCTTTGACATGCACAGTCGCGTCGAAAGTCAGCGAAGCGCAAGCCTGATCGGCATGTAACAACGTGCTTGCACGCAGACGATGATTAACGCGAATTGTCGATTCGTCACTCAGTCATACGTCATAAGACATGACAGCTGTCATCGATAAGGGTTGATGAGCGCACGTGGTAGGCGTACTCGCAACCTACTATCGTGCGCCAATCCAGGGACAACGGGGCAAACGGGTGAGCAATACGGATCTCTTGAAGGAACTGCGCATTGAACGCCATCAGCGCGAGGATCACAGTAAAGGTCCCGGACGCTGGGCATGGATCGTTCCTGCCATCGTATTGGTATTGCTGTTCATTGGCGTCGGCAGCTGGTGGCTGCTAAACCATCGCGCCGTACCCGTGCATACCGTGGCTGCTGTCACGGTAGCGAACGATCCTGGCGCGGGCGCGGTATTGCAAGCAACCGGCTACGTCACAGCACGCCGCCAGGCGACCGTTTCCGCGCAGTTGACGGGCACGTTGACCGAGGTGCTGATTGAGGAAGGCGATCGCGTCAAGAAAGACCAGATCCTGGCGAAACTGGACGACAGCGAATACAAGGCCGCGCTCGATACAGCCGTTGCACAAGGCAAGGCCGCGCATGCATTGGTGGACCAATTCCAGGCGCAGCTGGCGCAGAACCTGCGCGACGCAACGCGCGACGATACGCTCGCAACGCAAGGGCTGGTGTCCAAGCAGACCGCCGAACAGGCGCGCACCTTGGCCAATAGCACACGCGCACAGCTTGTGTCGCAACAGAAGCAAGCGGTTGCCGCCGATGCGGAAGTCGTCGAGGCGCAGGTCAACTTCGATTATTGCGTGGTGCGCGCGCCGTTCGACGGCGTCATCACCACCAAGGACGCGCAGGTCGGCGAAATCATCTCGCCGTTCTCGGCAGGCGGCGGTTTTACGCGTACCGGCATCGGCACCATCGTGGATATGGATTCGCTGGAAGTCGACGTGGACGTGAACGAGGCTTACATCGGCCGCGTCACGCCGAAGATGCCTGCCGAAGCCGTACTCGATGCGTATCCGGACTGGAAGATTCCCGCGCACGTCATCGCCATTGTGCCGGCCGCCGATCGCGGCAAGGCAACGGTGAAAGTGCGTGTGGCGATGGAGCAGAAGGATTCGCGCGTCGTGCCCGACATGGGGGTGCGCGTTTCGTTTATGGAAGCCAAGCCTGCCGCCGCCACGCAAGCTCCGAAGGGCGTATTGGTGCCGGCCAAGGCCATCGTCAAACGCGACGGCAGCGACAGCGTTTTCATCGTTGCGGATGGCAAGGCTCATCGTCAATCGGTGCAACCTGCGCCACAGGATTATGGCGATCTGCGTCTGGTCCCCGCATCAGTTAACGCAGGAGACAACGTCGTGGTGTCGCCGCCGGACGACTTGCATGACGGTTCAAATGTAAGCGTGCAAACCCAGTAACCACCACAGAACAAGGGTGGGCGATGCAGATGCGCCAGCCCTTATGGGATCCACTCGGGAGGCTGTAGCTATGGGTACGTTGATTGAGATTCGCGATCTTTCCAAAGTCTACGAGCGCGGCAGACAGAAAGTCGAAGTGCTGCATCACATCAACCTCGATATTCCCGAGGGCGATTTCCTTGCATTGATGGGACCGTCGGGCTCCGGCAAGACGACGCTGTTGAATCTCGTCGGTGGCCTCGATACACCGACGGCGGGCAATATCACGGTGGCAGGTCAGCGCATCGATCAGTTGGGTGCCTGTGCACTCGCGCGTTGGCGCGCGTCGAACGTGGGCTTCGTGTTTCAGTTCTACAACCTGATGCCGATGCTCAGTGCGCAGAAGAATGTGGAGCTGCCCCTGCTGCTCACCAAACTGTCGGGCGCGCAGCGGCGCAAGAATGCATCCATTGCTTTGCAACTGGTGGGGCTTGCCGACCGTGCGTCGCATAAGCCGTCGGAGTTGTCCGGTGGCCAGCAACAGCGCGTGGCGATAGCGCGCGCCATCGTTTCGGACCCTAGTCTGCTGGTGTGCGACGAACCGACCGGTGACTTGGATCGCCAGTCCGCTGAAGAAGTGTTGGGCTTGCTGCGCCAACTCAATCGCGAACACGGCAAGACCATCGTGATGGTGACGCACGATCCGAAAGCCGCCGAATACGCCGATCACACGCTGCACCTCGACAAGGGCACGCTGGTCGAACAGGCCATCGCCTGAGGAGACGACGATGAAATACTTTCATCTCATCTGGGCCGCGTTGTTCCGGCGTAAGGCCCGCACTTTGCTCACGCTGGTATCGATCGCGGCGGCGTTCTTGCTGTTTGGCATGCTCGATGCGGTGCGCACCTCATTCGATCAGGCGGGCAAGAGCGCCAACGGTGCGCAGCGTCTGCAGACCGGTTCCAAGCTGTCATTTATCGATACGCTGCCGCAGGGCTTGGGCGAGAAGATCGCCACCGTGCCGGGTGTCAAATCGGTGGCCTATTCCAACTGGTTCGGCGGTGCGTATCAGGACCCGCACAATCAGGTGTTTACGTTTGCCGTTAGCGACAACTACATCGATCAATATCCGGAAGTGCAGGTCAGCGACGAAGGGCGCAAGTCGTATCTGGAAACGCGCACCGGCATTCTGGTCGGCGACAAGCTGATGGAGAAATACCACTGGAAAGTGGGCGACCAGATTCCGCTGCAATCGAACATTTTTCCGCAGCAGGACGGCAGCAAGAATTGGACGTTCAACATCGTCGGCGTCATGCATCCCACGGAACAGAGCGCGGCTTTTTATAGCCAAATCATTCTGATGCACTGGAAGTACTTCGACGATGCCGTGATGAAGGGCTACAACAATGGCCAAGTAGGCTGGTATGTCACGCGCGTCAACGATGTGAACCAGGCCGACCAAGTGGCCAAAGCTATAGACGCCATATCCGCTAATTCCGATCACGAAACCCGTACGCAGACCGAAGCGGCCGCTACGGCGTCGTGGATGAAGCAGTTGGCCGATATCGGTTTGATCGTTGGTTCGATCATGGGCGCGGTGTTCTTTACGCTGTTGCTGTTGACAGGCAACACGATGATGCAAGCGGTGCGCGAGCGCACATCGGAATTGGCTGTGCTTAAAACGCTGGGCTTTTCCGATCGTGGCTTGCTGGCGATGGTGTTGGCCGAATCCGTGCTGCTGGTATTGCTAGGTGGGGTGGTCGGTATTGGTTTGGCGACGGTGTTGATTCCCGGCGTCAGTGCCAATAGCGGTGGCATCCTGAATCTACCAACGGTAGGCGCGAACAGCTGGTTGCTGGGCATCGCGCTGATGCTGGCGATCGGTGTGGTGGTAGGCGCCATTCCCGCATGGCGAGCCATGCGCCTGAACATTGTCGACGCGCTGGCTGGCCGGTGACAGGAGTCGAGATCATGACATTTCTTTTCAATCTTCTCGTGCTGGTGATCTTGGTCGCTGCACTGTATGTATGGGTGCAACTGCCATGGTATGCGGTGCTGGTATTGGCTTTACTGTTTGCGGTGTGGATGGCGCTTAGCCGGCGCGGTCGACAAGCCGCATCGGTGACCAGCGTGGGCATTAGCACTCTCAAACAGCGCCTGGGTTCTTCGTCCGTCGTGGTAATCGGCATCGCGGGTGTAGTGGGTGTGCTGGTAGCGCTGCTGGCGATGGGCGAGGGCTATAGCCAAACGCTGCGCAACACCGGCAGCGACGATACGGCGATCGTGTTGCGCGGCGGCTCGGCCAGCGAAGTGAGTTCGGTGTTGTCGCGCGACAGTATCCTGGTCATCGAACAAGCGCCGGGCATTGCGCGTGATAAGCAGGGCAAACCGATCGCTTCGGGCGAAATTGTCGTAGCAGCCAATCTGCCCGTAAAAGGCGGTGCGCCGGACGATGAAGGCAGTGTGCAGGTGCGCGGTGTCGGCGATGAGGCATGGGCGTTGCGTCCCAACGCCAAGATCATCGCAGGCCGGGCGTTTCGGCCCGGCATGCGAGAGTTGGTCGTGGGGCAGGGTGCGCAGCGGCAATTCGTGGGCTTGGAGCCGGGTCATGAAGTGAAGCTCGGTACGCAAACCTGGAATGTGGTGGGCGTTTTTGCTTCCGGCGATGCCTACGACTCAGAAATCTGGGCCGATGCCGGTGTCGTCGCGGAAACCTATCGTCGCGGCAGCAGCCGTACCACCGTTTTTGCCAAGCTCACCGACGCCAAAGCGATGGACACTTTCAAGGCTGCGCTAGCAGGTGATCCACGTCTGCAAGTGGATGTGGACACCACGCTCAACTACTTCAGCAAGCAATCGGAAGGCATGAGCAAGGTCATGCGCATCATGGGCATGACCGTAGGTTCGATCATGGCGATCGGTGCCATCTTCGGTGCGCTCAACACCATGTTTGCAGCTGTCGCTGCGCGCGCTCGTGAGATCGCCACGTTGCGCGCCATTGGTTTTCGTGGCGTACCGGTGGTCGTGGCAGTGATGCTGGAAACCATGCTGCTGGCTTTGCTTGGTGGTCTTATCGGCGGTTTGCTGGCCTGGATGATTTTCAATGGCTGGACGGCTTCCACCTTGGCAACCGGCTCCACCGGGCAACTTGCGTTTACCTTCAAAGTAACCCCAGAACTGTTGTGGGAAGGTTTGAAGTGGGCGTTGGCGATCGGCTTCGTGGGTGGCTTGTTTCCGGCTTTGCGCGCGGCTCGCTTGCCGGTCACGACAGCACTGCGCGAGTTGTGATGTTCGCGCACATAGACCCGCAGATACTCTATGCGTTGTAATCTCGCTTCTGACTTTCGTTGGAATGATAACTAAGGACGCGCTGAACAAATCGTGATGCGTCTTTCGGTGTGAGCCGGAAGACGCTTTATAACGGCGAAGCTGATCAGCTTCGCCATTTTTTTGTTCGTTCGTATTTCATTCTGCGTTTTTCTGACTTGTCCTAGAGTCTATATTTTTCAGCTCAGTCCTATATTTAAGCGATTCCGTCCCCTCGTACGATATCGCCACTTGCTCAAGCAAGAACGAGCAATAGCACCAAACACATTTGGCTGACGGTTCTGACGCGCGCTTGGAGCGTCGAAATAGCGACGCGAAAGCACAAATGCTCAAGGAGAGGCACCCCTGACTGGATGGTAGTTATCCGGGTCGGAGGAGTGTTGCCCTTAGGAAATTCATGGGCATGCGAGCCGAGGCCTAGCGTGTGATGAGTGCTAAAGAAATCTTGGCTGCTAGCCATCCAGCTAGCGACAAGAGTGGTCCGCCATGGCGGCGGATTTTTAATTTGAAACCCTCCATCAAGGACTTAGATACATGAAGCACATCAAACTCGCCTCCGCCCTCGTTGTGGCCATGGGCCTCGTCGCTGGCGTCGCCAGCGCCCAGACTGCCAATGGTGGCACCATCACGTTCACCGGCTCGGTGACCGACCAGACCTGTACGATCTCGGGCGGTAGCGGTACCAATGGCGGCAGCGGCAACTTTACGGTGGCATTGGACTCTGTGGACGACACCGCGCTGGCTGCCGCTGGCGCTATCGCTAACGCTCAGCCGTTCGCAGTGACCATCGGCGGCCCGGGTCAGGGCTCCTGCGCGGATGGCAAAGTCGCAACCCTGTCGTTCCTGACGTCCAGCCCACAGATCGATGCCGCCACGGGCGCGCTCGTCAACGCGTTGAGCGGTCAAGCCACCAACACGGAAATCCAGTTGCTTGATTCCACCGGTGCGGTGATCAACCTGGCCGATACGTCCTATTCCGTGAACAGCCCGGCGATCGCCAACAACACCGCGCAGATCAATCTCCAGGCGCAGTACTACGCCACTGGCGCAGCCACGCCGGGCCTGGTGAGCACCAGCGTTGTTTACGCAATTGCCTACAACTAAGTAGCGCTGCGTTCCCCCGCGCATCTGCGGTCGGCCCCTCGGCCGCCGATGCGCTTTAACTTGCTTGAGGTGATGTATGACAAGCGTTTTTCGCTATGCCATGGCTGGCCTTTTTTTCTTAGTAGCAGCCAGCTTCGCAGGCCGCGCCGACGCCAGCGTGGTGATAAACGGCACGCGAGTGGTGTACCCAGCTCATGACAAGGACGTCACGATCAAGTTCACCAATGAGGGCGACAAACCTGCGCTCGTGCAGGTGTGGCTCGACTCGGGTGATGAAAAATCGACACCGGACACGGCCAAGGTGCCGTTTACGATCGCTTCACCGATTTTCCGCCTGGATCCCAGCAAGGGACAAGCCGTGCGTGTGATGTACACCGGCGAGCCGTTGCCCGCGGATAAGGAGAGCGTGTTCTGGGTGAACATGCTTGAAGTGCCGCCAAAAGCGGAAAACGCCGATGGCCGCAATCTTCTGCAGTTCGCTTTCCGCACGCGTATCAAATTTTTCTTTCGCCCCGCGGGCCTTCCGGGCGACGCGGGCGCGGCGCCCGACAAACTGATCTGGAAGTTGGTCGCAGGCGAAGGTGGTAAAGGTGTCGCCTTGCAGGTCAGCAATCCCACGCCGTACTACGTGTCGTTTGCACATGTCGGCTTGAAGGTTGGCGACAAGAGCATCGTCGGCGATGGTGGCATGGTTGCTCCGCAAGCTTCGACCACTTTCCCAGTGAAGGACCTCAGCAGTCGTCCAAGCGGTGACGCGCAAGCGCAATTCACCACGATCAATGACTTCGGCGCACTCAACACGCAGGTCAAATCGCTTACCCCTTAAGTAAATCTTTCGCGTTAGGGAAGCCCCTTCGCGACATGGAAGTCCTTCGATTCTTTCTTCGATATCGCTTACACGGCGGTATCAGTGATTCACAAAGGTGTTATATGTCTCTCAGGCTTCCAAAGCGAAACCAGAGCCAGCTGACGGCGCGTTTGCGTCTCGGGCTGCTGCCTTTGCTGATCATGGGTGCGCTGTCCGAATACGCGCATGGCGCGGCTGTCGATCCGGCGAACCCTGCATCGCCGGCTGGCGCTAGTGCATCGGTCGACTTTGAGACCGATTTTTTCCCTAAGGGCACGGCACCCAAGGTTGATCTTTCGCGTTTCGAGAAGGGTAATTACGTCGTCCCGGGTACCTATCGCGGGGACGTTATCGTCAACCAGAAATGGCGTGCACGTACCGATATCGTTATGGGTACGGCGCCAGGCACGCAAGATACTGTTCCGTGTTTCAGCGCGGCGCAGCTTGTCAGTTATGGCATCGATCTGAAGAAGCTGGCTGCCGATCCGCAGCATGCTCCGGCCAAGCCGCTGCCGGAAGGACAATTCTGTGCGCCGCTAGGTGATTACATACCGGGCGCCACAGCAAGCTTCAGCGGCAACGACCAGGTGCTTACACTGTCCGTGCCGCAGATCTACACCCTGCGTTCCGCGCAAGGTTACGTCGATCCTTCACAATGGGACGCCGGCATCAATGCCGGTGTGCTCAACTACAACACCAACGTGTATCGCTCCAGCTATGGCGGCCGAGACACGACCAGCGCTTATGCGGGCATCAACGCATCGTTGAATCTTGGTTCGTGGCATGCATATCACCTGGGTGCGATGACATGGTCGCAAAACCGTGGCGCCCATTACCAATCCAATGCCACGTATCTGCAGCACGACATCCCGTCATGGCAGGCTCAGGTAGCGATCGGCGACACCTATACCGCCGGCGATATCTTCGACAGCTTTCGTCTGCGCGGTGCCCGCATCTATAGCGACGACCGCATGCTTCCGCAATCCCAGCGCGGCTATGCGCCGGTGGTGCGCGGCGTGGCGGAGACCAACGCGCGGGTACGTGTCAAGCAGAACGGCTACATCATCTACGAGACCACGGTAGCGCCGGGCCCCTTCGTTCTCGACGATCTTTACCCTACCGGTTATGGCGGTGACCTCGATGTGGAAGTCACCGAGGCTGATGGCCGCATCAAGCGCTTCACCGTGCCGTATGCGGCGGTTCCGATGTTGCTGCGTCCCGGACTTAGCCGCTGGAGCATCGCGGCTGGCGAAGTGTCGCAGCTGTCCTTAAAGAATGCGCCCCAGTTCATGCAGGGCACCTATCAGCGCGGTCTTACCAATGTGGTTACCGGTTACACCGGCACCATTCTGGGTGCTGACTATCAATCCGTGTTGCTGGGTGCTGCGCTCAACACAGGTGTCGGTGCGTTTTCGGCGGATGTAACCCATGCACGCAATCGTGTGCCGGGCCAATCGGCTACGCAAGGCGAAAGTCTGCGTCTTGGGTACAACAAGAACATCACCGACATCGGCACCAACCTGGCGGTAGCCGCGTATCGCTATTCCACCCCCGGCTACGTGAGCTTCAATGACGCGGTGAATCTGCGTAACGTCGTCGCCTACGGCCAGAACCCATACACGGTGCCGCTTCAGCGCAACCGTCTGGATCTCAACCTCAACCAGACCTTGGGCGAAGGTAACGGGCAGTTGTATGCCACAGCCTCGCGCATCGATTACTGGAACCGTCCGGGATCGCAAATCAATTACAGCGTCGGCTACAGCAACCGCTTCAAGTCCGTCAACTATAGTTTTTCCGCGCAGCGCTCACTCGACAGCATCCAGAACTTCGTACCCGGCCTCGCACCGGTCGACGCTATTCCGAATGCGCCCCATTTCAACAGTTCACTGGCCAACATGCGTCGTGATACGACACTGTTCTTCACCGTAAGCGTACCGCTGGGTACATCGCCGCGTGCGCCGAACGTCACGGCGATGCTCAATCGCAGCAAGGCCACTGGTACCACGAGCCAGGCCTCCGTAAGTGGCGTTACCGGTCAAGATAACCGCCTCGCCTACAACGCGACGCTGGGCAACGACGGCAGCGGCACCACCGTCAACCTCAATAGCCAGTACAACAGCGCCGTCGGCAATGTGGGTGGCGGCATCAGTCGCGGCGACAATTACCAACAGATCAACACCAGCGCATCCGGCAGCGTGATCGTGCACAGCGGCGGTGTCACCTTCGCGCCGCCTACGGGCGACACGATCGGCTTGGTACATGCCGATGGCGCTAGCGGTGCCCAGATCCAGAACGGGCAGAGCTCGGTGGTGGATGGTCGCGGCTATGGTGTCGTGCCGTACCTGCAACCGTACTTGCTCAACACCGTGTCGCTGGACCCACAAGGCACCGACAGCGGGGTGGAGCTGAAAGAAGCCACGCGCAACGTCGCGCCGCGCGCAGGTGCCGTGGTGTTGCTCAATTACGAAACCGCCGGCGGTCGAGCCTTGCTTGTCGAAGTCACACTGCCCGATGGTCGCCCGGTGCCGTTCGGTGCCGATGTATTGAACGAAAAAGGGGACCACGTCGGTGTGGCGGGTCAGGCCAGTCGCTTGTTCGTACGTGGCGTGGAAACCTCTTCGATGCTTACTGTGCGTTGGGGCATTAACGAGGCGGAGTCGTGCCAGCTCCATGTGGAGCTGGCACCCAAGACCAAGGGCGGCCACAACGACATGGAAACCATCCATGCAGGCGTATGTCGCCCCGTGCAGGCGGGTGAAACGCCGCTGGCAAGCGGGACATCTCGTCCGGCAACCAGCGACGCGGCGTCGCACTCCCTTACCGCAACGTCGCCCTCAGGATATGCGAGCGGTGCCGCCAACATCTCTCAACCTGACCATACGTCAGGAGCGAACTACTCATGACTACGTTGATGGACATCGTGCACGCTCTGCGCGCCAGATCCAGGCTTGCTCACTCGTCCACGCCTTCCCCAGCGGCGCACCCGCACGTCGCTGGTGGCAACCATCGCATACGCCGTTGGGTGTGGTTGGGTGCCCTCGTTCTTGGTGGTGTGTTGCTGCTAAGTGGTAACGCACATGCCGATCCCGGCACGTGTACATTTTCCTCAGGAAGTTCGGGCTTTTCGCAGCAAGTGCCTCTGTCAGGTTCCCTCACCATAGGTCGGGATCTTCCGGTTGGAGCCATTATTTACACCACGCTTATCACCTCCCAGTCATCGGGGGCAGATTACGTCGCGTGCACGGCTACGGGTGACTACAACTTAGTACGCAGTTATGTAAGCACACCCTATCCTCTGTCCAGCTACGTCAGCCCCACCTATGGCAACGTTTATCAGACATCGGTGCCAGGTATCGGCGTCGCAGTCCTCACCGGCAATGGCGCGACGTTACCGGCAACGGTACAAACGGTTCCTCAATCAGCTGGTGTAAATTGGTCGGCTGGTGGAGCCAATGTTTTTCAAATGGTTCTTATTAAGACTGGTCCCGTATCTCCAGGAACAGTCACTGGCAGTGGTCTACCGGTTACCCAGATGACAACGGGTACCAACTCGCTTCAAATTCAGCTGGCGTCGTTTACCGGTTCAATCAATATTGCGGCGGGGACCTGCGTTACTACGGATGTGACGGTGAACCTCGGCACACACAAGCTTTCAGAGCTCACGGGGGTGGGATCGGGCACGGGCTTGGTCAATGTACCCATTCAGTTGAACAACTGTCCGGCTTTCTATGGTCAAGGGCAGACTGTAATCGGCGGTGTAACCGTGCCGCTTGGTCCGACTGCAAATACCATTAGCTTCCAGGTCAATCCAACAACGTCGGTGGTGAATGCATCGCAGGGTGTGATGGCTCTTACATCCACGGGAAGCGGAGCCGCCACCGGTGTGGGTATTCAGATGCTGAATGCGAGCGGTGCTCCCATCCAGTACGGCACGGCGACGCCTTCGGGGCTTGCGCTGAGTCAGGTCGACGGCGCCAGTTACACCATCAACCTGCAGGCGCGCTATTACCAGACCGCGGCCACCACGACAGCGGGCCAGGCGAACGGTTCGGCGACCGTTACCTTGATTTACAACTGAGGACAGTGGGATGACAACGATCAAGCCATTCCGCGCATGGTTCTACGTAGCGACTTGTGTCAGCGTGCTGCTATGGCCGTTCGGCGTGCGCGCGCAAGACCTTACTATCAATTTCACCGGTGCGTTTCAAAACGATACCTGCACGATCACTACGCCCAGCATCGTGGTGAACATGGGAGGGGTCAGCGTTAACGACATCACCGCCGTCGGCGTCGGCGCCGCGATCCCCGCTTTCAGCAGCGGCACTATCCAGCTGACCTGCGAGGCGGGAGCCAATCCGGAAGTGGCGCTTTTCGATGCCAACAATTCTAATAATGTCGGTGGTTCCAATGTCACTCTGACGCCGGGCACTGGCGTAGCCAGCGGCGTCGGAATCCAGCTATTTCAGAGCGATGGTACCCCGATCCTGCTTCAGTTAGGTATTGTCCTTGGTCGCAACACACCGGCGGGCCCCTTATCGTTTCCCTTTACCGCGCACTATTACCGCGCGGCCACGACGGTGACGGCTGGCGCTGCCGATGCGCTCGTGATTTTCCAATGTAGCTATCCATAGAATGTCGGGCGCCGTTCGGACGTATTCAAATGACGTCGCATCGAGGGAGTGTAGTCAAAGCTCATTTTTGCATCGAATTCATTGAAACACATCGACCAACGGTTTCTGAGAGAGGCCTGAAGCTTTACGCAAAGGGATGGTTTTCCATCGACGCGGTCGCCCAGTGCAACGGCTAATAGCGGAGCAGCGGTTCCATCGTTCGCGTAATGATGGAGAGGTCTCGCCCCTGCTTCTCTAAGGCATAACGGGCGGCACGTAACTCAGCGTAAGCCCAAGCAGCCACAGCAACCCGAGCACAAGTGGCACATGCACCACCAATTGGATAAAGGTAAAGCCAACTACATCGCGTGCTTTCAAACCGAGCACGCCAAGCAGCGGCAACATCCAGAACGGATTGATCAGATTCGGCAACGCTTCGGCCGCGTTGTACACCTGTACGGCCCAGCCAAGATGCACATGCAAGTCATTGGCTGCCTGCATCACATAGGGTGCTTCCACCAACCATTTGCCACCGCCCGATGGTACGAAGAAGCCGAGCACGGACGAGTACATCCCCATCACCAGCGGGAAGGTGTCGGTCGAGGCAATATGCACGAACAAGTTGGATAATCGATGCGCGAGTGTCACGCCACCGGTGCCGGGCACCTGCGTCAGCGACGCCGCGATACCGCCATAAAGTGGGAACTGGATCAACACGCCCGCTGTACTCGGTACGGCGCGAGCCACGGCGTTGAGAAAGCTGCGTGGACGCCAATGCAGTAGCAGGCCCACAGTGAGAAACAGAAAGTTGTAAGTGTTGAGGTTGGCAATGGCCGTTACGACCGGTTTGCTGGCGAACTCATGGGCGAGCCAGCCAAGGCCAAGTAGCGCAAGCATTACGGATAGCAGCGGGCTGTATTCCAGCCATTCGCCGGGACGGCTTCGCGGTGGCAACGCTGACGTGGCGGTGTCGGTCGCGCCAATGTCTTGTGCTGTACGCGCGCGAGTTTCCGATGGCGCAGTAAACCAACAGATCACCAGCGAGACCAGGATCAACACTGCGGTAAGCGCCATCGACTGCCACAAAAGAATTGTCTGGCTAAAGGGCAGCACGCCGGTGATGTTGAGCAAGCCCGGCGGCATGCTCTTGGGATTGGCCTGCAACTGCGCCGCCGACGAAGACAAACCCATCGCCCATACCGCGCCGAGTCCGAGATAAGCCGCCGCACCTGCTGCGCGGTAGTCCATGCGCAACTGTTCGCGTCGGGCCAGCGCTCGCACCAACAAACCGCCAAAGACCAACGAAAAGCCCCAGGACAGCAGGGACGCGAGCATGCTAACTAAGCCTACGAGGCAGATCGCCCCACGTCCGGTGCGAGGTATTCGCGCCAGCACGTCGATAAAGCGCGCAATGATTGGCGCGGTTGCCACCACATAGCCACTGATCACCACGAAGACCATTTGCATGGTGAAAGGAATCAGGCTCCAGAACCCATCCCCAAAAGCTTGGACGGTCGCTACAGGCGTAGCGCCGAACATCAAGGCAACCGCAGCCACGATCACAATACCCAAGGCTGCGAAGACCCAGGCATCGGGAAACCATCGTTCCGCCCATGCGGCGCTGCGCAAGGCAGCTCGCTCCATCAGGCCACCGCCTGCATTGCTCATACGTATCCCCTCGCCGAAGCGGTTATCGTGATGCGACAGCCGCGCGCAGGCAAGATGAGACGCTGCCAAGGCACTGAGATGCACTGGCCACGGTCATTGCTTCCGTAAGGTGGCGGTTTCTAACGAGCCTGCCGCTGCCGTACCACGGTGATGGTGACCACGCCAAGCAGAATGATCGCCATGCCGGCGAGATCGAATGGCCCGACATGTTCACCCGCAAGCAACACGCCGAACAGCACCGCCACCGAGGGATTCACATACGCATAGCTGGTCGCCAATACCGGGCGAGCGTGCTTCAACACATAAAGGTAAGCACTGAAAGCGATCAGCGAGCCGAACACGATGAGATAACCGATGGCCAGCGTAGCGCGCAGGGTAGGGTGCGCTGGCAGCTGCTCACCGCCACCGAAGCCGACGACAAGCAGTGCGACACCAGCGCAGAGCACTTGTGCGGCAGTGTTCATCGGGCCTGCGGGCATGTCCTGGTGTTTGCTCCATATCGAGCCGAAGGCCCAGCAACACGAAGCCACCAGCAGGGCCACTGCACCCAAACGTGAACCGGACAGATTGCTGCCAAGGTTAAGCACGATCACGCCGATGAAACCGATCACCAGCCCTACATTTTCACGGCGAGTAGGCCATGCGCCGTACAGACCGGAAAACAACGCAGCAAACAAGGGCACGCTGGCAACCGCTACGGCTGAGATACCCGAACTTACGTGCTGCTCGGCAAAGCACACCAATCCGTTGCCGAAACCCAGCAGCAATATGCCGGTGAACGCGGCATTGCGCCATTGCAGCCGTGTCGGCAATGGCGTGCCGCGCAAACACAGATAGCCGAATAACAGCATACCGGCACACAGGAAGCGCGCACTAGCAAGCAGGAATGGCGGATAGCTTTCCAGCGCAAAGCGGATGCCGAGATACGTCGATCCCCAGATGATGTACAGCGCGAACAAGCTAAGCGGAATAAACACGCGCGTGTTCGCTATAGGGGCTGGCAGCGTTGCAACAGATGTGGCGGACGAATCGGTCATGAAGAAGCCAATGACGGTTTGGGCGGAATGGCTCGTCATCCCGATCTGCATCGACATAACGGCTTAGTGATTGACAGTGAGTCGCATGCGGCAGCGGGTCATAGTCTAGGGGCATATGCACCATAGTTGAGGGCACTTGTGCACGGTAGCGAGTCTTTTGCAAGACAGGCTTGAGGCGCCATCAAGATGATGCGGGCGGCGATTGCCGCGAGCGAATGGCTTATCCGTGCATAGCGCGGACTTGTTGCGGCGGATCGATAAACTGTCCATGCTCGCGAGCAAGCAGTTCGCGTTTGCGTTCCACTCCCCAGCGCCAGCCGCCGAGCGAGCCATCTTCGCGTACTACGCGATGACAGGGCACGATCAACGCCAGTCGATTATTGCCGCAGGCATTGCCGATGGCTCGTGCTGCTTTTGGAGTACCCAGCGCGGCTGCCACTTCGCTATAGCTGCGCGTTTCGCCTGCAGGTATTCGCGTAAGCGCTTGCCACACGCGCCATTGGAAGGCCGTAGCGGCCACGTCGATCGGCGGTAATGCGGGCGCTTCGGCATCGCTCCAACCTAGCTCGTTGGCGATGCGTGCAATCACGGCGTCGAGCCATTCTTCTCGACCCGCATCGACGCGTTCGCGCGTGGCTTGGGGAAACTCGTTGGCAAGTCGTGCTTCCAGCTCCGCATCATCCGCGCCCAGCGTCACCGAGCAGATACCGCGCGTGGTAGCGGCCACCAGTAAACGACCCAATGGTGTATCGGTCGTGGTGTAGCGGATGCTGGCGCCGGCTCCGCCTGCGCGATAGCTGGCGGGTGTCATGCCCAGCAGTCGGTCGCTATTTTCGTATACACGGCTGCCGGAACCGAAGCCGGCGTCGTAAACGGCATCGCTCACGGCAGCGCCTTTGCGCAATGCCGTCTTCAGTTGGCCAAAGCGGCGTGCGCGATGGTATTCGGCCGGGCTCATGCCATAGCGGCGGCGAAATGCGCGTTGCAAATGGCTGGGACTGAGCTGCACGACATTGGCCAGCGCCTCCAGGGTCGGCGCTTCATCGGCGCGCTCAATCAGCGCACGGACGCGTTCCAGCGAATGATCAAGATTGGCGGATAAATCAGACATGGCGGCATCCGATAGCGAATGCCCTCAGCTTAGGAGCGGCATCGTCCGGCGGCCATCCGGATCTTGCGCTTAATGGGCGACCGGGCGGGAACTACGGATAACGACGTATTCGCCTTCCAGCACCTGAGGATCCTTCGCCGTGCGCGAGGACGTTGCGAGATGGACGCGCTTCCACTGCCGCCACACTAGCCATGCCGCACCGCCGACCATTAGCACACCGGCAACGACCAGCCCGAACACCATCAAAATGCCGATGACGAGCAGCCCCAACACCAGGGAAAACGCCTGGGCGAGTGGGTGGCGACGGCGATGCACCAGCGGAAGTACGACGCGCATGTTAAAAATCCGTGTGTTAAAATCAATGACTTACGCGTGAAACAATGAGGCCTTCGGGCCCTCGAGGCAAGTGCCGATGGATACTGCAACCGCCCCTCGCCGTTTATGCCGGCTCGACGAAATGCCCGACGGCGAAGCGATGGCGCTGGATGTGGCGCTGCCCTATGGCGAGGAAAGCATGATCCTGCTGCGCCAGGGCGACCACGTAAAGGCCTGGCTCAATATCTGTCCGCACGCTGGCCGCCGCCTCGATTGGGCGCCGGGTAAGTTTCTTATTTCACGAGGCCTGTTGGTTTGCGCGGCGCATGGGGCCAGTTTTCGGACGGAAGATGGTGAATGCATCGGCGGTCCGTGTCGTGGCGAAAGTTTGCGCGCGGTGCCTATACGAGTGGAACACGGCGAGGTGTTGCTCGACGTCTGAGGGATCCGCTGTTCTGGTGGCTTCACGAGAGGCCAAGCTCTCTCCCGGTGAATAGGGGATGAGCTGAAAATCATCGCCGGCTCATCGAGGCGATATAGACGGTCAATTGAAGCGCCTATCGAAGTATCTTGGTTCGATGCCTTTGCATTTTTTGTCAACGCTGATTAGTTGTTGGTAAATTGCATCAGTGCCACTTCATAGGAAATGACAATGGCAAGTCGTCGTCGTTTACCCATTCTGACTATTCCGAGCGCCCAGAAGGGAGTATCTGGGGAAGTCCTGAGCATTGGCGCAGCCATACGCAGCAGACGCCAAGAATTAAGCTTCACCTTAAAGCAACTCGCCGACAAGTCGAGTTTGTCGGTGCCATTTTTGTCTCAAGTTGAACGCGGCATTGGCTCCCCTTCTTTGTTCTCGCTGGAAGCCATCGCCAAAGCACTGAACGTCAGCCTCGAGTATTTCATCAGCGTTCCGGCACCCGACAGCATCATCCATCGCGCGGGCGAAAAACGCCCTGTCAAGTTTTATCAGCACATCTACTACGATCGCTTGAGCGGCAAGTTTCCTAACCGCCAAATGGAGGCGCTGCTCAGCATCGCACCTGTGGGAGCCGCGCTGCCCGAGCGCACGCCCGAAGGCAAGCCCACTCACTCGCTTACTCGCGAAGGCGAAGCTTTCACTTACGTGCTCAAAGGTACTTTGGAGATTAACTTCCCTACGAAAACATACGTGCTCCACCCGGGGGACAGCGCGCATTTTGATCTTCGTACGGCCTACAACATGCGTAATATCGGCGACGACGAACTAGAAATGCTTTGGGTCGCCTTACCAACGCTCTTCAACGATTGACGGCCATTTTTTGGCTCTTCGAGGCGCTGTGGCGCTATCGCTATTGCATAGAGGCACCTCTGCCTCGATAAGGTTTTGTTAAAGTCGTCCCTCTGTCGGCAGACGCGTAGCTGAACGCCAATGCGATTTAAATCGATCTAAGGCAATTCGGCCTCATTCTTCAGCCCAGTCCGATACCTCATAACCGTCCTGGTACCTAGCATTCTTGCAGTGCAGGAAGCATCCGCGACGCATCGCGGCACGTGTGGGTAAGTTCGTTTTTCCCTGCACACCGTCAGCGGCACCGACACGCTCAACAGCGAACGGACGTGCCAGCGACATCCTGACAAGCACGTCAGGGCTACCAGGCGACAAATCGATTCAAGGTTCTTCTTTGAGAGGAGCCGGGGTCGGTTTGCGCCAGATAAACCCCAACTCATCAGGAGCACTGGCATGAACACCATTTATCGAATCATCTGGAATGCAGCAACTCAATCGTGGGTGGCTGCGTCTGAACTTTCGCGCAGCAACGGCAAGTCGAAGTCGCTGCGTCGTACCACTCTTGCGCTGGCTACGGTGGCTGCGTTGTCGGCTGCGCCTGTGTGGGCGCAAACGTATGACACCGTGATCAATACGGATCAAACCGGTGCGACAACACTGACGGACCCGGGCAACGTCCTGATCGATACGGGCGTGACGCTTTCAAACCCTGGCAGCACGGCGGCTCTCAGCGTTACCTATAGTACGCCGGGTACGCCCGACAATCCGTGGACCATCACCAATCAAGGCACGATCTCGGGTTATGGCGTAAATAGCAATGCCTCTGCGGTGCTTGCCGCTTCGGTTAGCAATGGGCTGATCGAAAATACCGGTACCATCGCGGCCGCGAATGGCTATGCCTTGGCAATGACGGGTACGTCAAACACGATCAACAATCAGGGCACGATCTCTACCGATGGCGCCACAAGTGCCGTCTACATGGTTGGTAGCAGCACAAATGCTGACGATGTACAGACACTCGTCAATGCAAAGGGGGCAACCATTGCGTCAGCAGCATCTCCCGGAAGCACCATCTTTGGGGCTGCGAGCCTTTGGACCGCGGGTCGCATAGAAGTCATCAACGACGGGCTCATTACCTCTGGGAGTGATGCTGAAGTCATCGGTATGGGACTTGACGTCAACATGCGGTACAACGGCAGTGGTTTTGATCCGGCCAACAGTGGTTCGACTATCACCAACAGTGGCACGATCGAGGGCGCCGGTATTGGCGTGCGCTTGAACGATGGTGGTAACAATGTGATCTACAATCTGGCAGGCGGCCAGATTCTCAATACCGTGAGCGGTAGTGAGTCAATCAATTCCGGCACAGGCATTCTCTCAACGAACTCCGACAATAGTGCGGGATCAAACCTGACGATCTGGAATGATGCGGGTGCACGGATTCAGGGGAGTGCTAACGGCATTGGAGCGTATGCCTACGCAAATGACGAAACGCTCACCGTCCATAACGCTGGCACGATCCAAGGCGGTAACGGCGGCACTGGCCTATCTATCAACGCCGGTATCTATTCCCCCGGCACAAGCATGAACATTGCCAATACGGGCACGATCGCAGGTGCTGCTGGTATTTTCGGTAGCGGCAACACGGCCGCCTCTGGTTTGTCAAACACGATCTACAACGCTGGCACCATCACTGGTACGAGTGGCACGGCGATCGCGTTCCTCGGCAATGGTGACCACAACATCGTCACGCTGGATACTGGTTCGGTGCTCAATGGTGCCGTGAACGGCGATTACATGGGGTATGGCACCAATCAGACCGATTTGATCCTGCAAGGCACCAACGCCGACAGCTTCGGTAAGTTCCAGAACTTCCAGACGCTGACGGTGCAGGACGCCGGCGCGGGCACATATTGGTCGATGAACGGCGCGGGCAATTTCAGCCAGAGTGCCACGATCAACAGCGGTGAGCTGCATCTGGCCGATGCCGCCGCCACGTTGAACGCGCCGACCACCACCGTGCAGACGGCCGGTACGCTGTCCGGCTACGGCTGGGTCAATGGTGACGTCACCAACAACGGCACCATCGCACCCGGTAGCGGCGTGCCCGGTTCCACCGCGTTCGGTGCGCTGACCATCAACGGTGACTACACCAGCAACAACGGTGTGGTGCGCGTCAACACCGTACTCAACGAGGGCGGTGCGCTGAGCAATCAGCAGACCGATCGTTTGCTGATTGTCGGCAATGTCACCGGCACCACCGTGCTGGACGTGCGTCCGCAGGGTTCGGGCGCCTCGACCTATCTCAATGGCAACGCCATCGTCGATGCCAACGAAGGTATTTCGTTGGTGCAGGTGGGGCATACAACGCCGGGCGGTGGTGGCGGCATCTATAGCATCGGGACGTTTGGCACCGGAACGGTAGCGAACGCCAATGCCGGTTCGTTCGTGCTCAAAGGCGGCTACCTCGCCGTAGGTCCGTGGATGTACAACCTGTATGCCTTCGGCCCGGGCGCCACCGACGCATCGCAGAATCTGCTGCCGGGCGGTGCTGAGCTGGATTGGGACTACCGTTTGGCGAGCACATACGAAACGCCGACGCCAGCGCCGACGCCCACTCCGGCACCGACGCCTACTCCGACGCCCACGCCAACGCCGACACCTGATCCGGTGCCGCAGCCCGATGACAACAGCGAGAGCCGCAAGGCGGTCGCACCGCAGGTGGGTTCGTACGTCTCCTCGGCCACGGCGCTGTTGGGTTACGGCGGTCAGACCATCGACACGCTGCACCAGCGTTTGGGTGAAGTCCGCAACGTGCAGTCCAAGGACAACGATCAGCTGGGCGGTGAAATCTTTGCGCGTTACATCGGCACGCAATACACATACAGCTCGGACCGCAACTTCAATCAGTACGGCTACGACTTCGACCAGCAGATCAACACCCTGCAGTTGGGTGGCAGCATCATGGGTTGGAGCACCGACAAGAGCAGCATCCGTGCCGGTTGGGCCGTGGATACCGGTAGCACCACCGTGACGCCGAAGGCCACCAGCATCGGCGGCAGCTCCACCAAGTACAACGCCCACGGTGTCTCGGCGTGGTTGACCTGGCAGCAGGACAACGGCTTCTACATCGATGCCATCGTCGGCGGCGAGAACTACAACGGCAAGGTGAGCACCGACCTGCGCGGTTCGGATGTCGCCACGATTCGTGCGCACGGTTGGACGGCCTCGGTGGAAACCGGTTATCCGTTCCAGCTAGGCAAGGGCTGGGCGATCGAGCCGCAGGCGCAGCTGATGTATCAGTCGCTGGTCTTCAACGATGTGGCGGACAAGGACAACTTGAAGGTGAAGCTGGGTGACGTCGGTCAGGCCACGTATCGTCTGGGTGCACGCCTTACCAAGAGCTACAACGTGAAGTTCTCGCCGTACCTGCGCGCCGATTACATCAACACCGTCGGCGGTCGTCAGCAAGTGGACGTTACCAGCAGCGATTGGACGGATGTGCAGGCGTCGTTCGCCGGTGGCCGTGCGGGTGCCAGTTATCGCCTGGGTGCCGGTGCTACGAGTCAGTTCACCAAGAACAAGAACCTGGCGCTGTACGGTGAGATCGACTACCAGGGTGCGCTCAATGGTTATGGCACCAGTGGTTGGCGGGCTAACGTTGGATTCCGCTGGAACTTCTGATCACGACAAATGGTTCAACTTCAGAGCCGGGCATTGCCCGGCTCTTTTTTTCGCGGACGAGATGGCGACATCAAAGACGGCCATCGACGTGCTCTTTCAGCAGCACGCTCTTGATACCGTACACATGCCATTAGACATGACGAATGTGCGCGTGTTGCAACGGCCGCTTGGTTTGAATGGTTCGTGCACTACGTCAGCGGAACATCAAGTTAATGGCAACCAGTGTGATCACTAGCACGATAAATGTCAGCGGCAGCCCCGCACGCAAGAAGTCTCTGCTGCGGTAGTCGCCGGGGCCCGTCACCATCATCAAGGCGGGATGCCCGGAGCTCAACAGGAACGTGTTGGATGAGGACACTGCAACGATCAACGCATAAGCAGAAGGATTGCCGCCGGTGGCAACAGCCAAGCTGATCGCGACGGGCACCATCATCACCGTCGCACCAACGTTCGACATCACCTGCGAGAACAGCAAGGTGAGAATCGCCAGCGATGTTTGCAAGATCCACGGCGAAGCACGCCCGAGATGCAGCAGTACTTCCTGCGCGAGCCACGCGGCGGTGCCGGTGGAGTCCATCGACCAGCCCAGCGGAATCAAGCACGCGGTGACGAAGATCGTCTTCCAGTTCACCGCTTTGTACGCTTCGTCCATATTCAACACGCCACTGAGCAGCATGCCGATGGCGCCCGTCATCATCGCGACGGAAAGGTCGAGGTTGGTGAATAGCGCAAGCCCTTTGGCCAGCAGGAAGAAACCCACCGCTTGCCATATTTTGTTGGGTCGTTGTTCTTCGCGCGGAATGTCGGTGATGACGACCAGGTCCTTGTCCTCGGACACTTCTTGGAGCGCGCGCCAACTGGAATGCAGAACCATCGTATCGCCGGTGCGAAGGCTTACCGAGCGCAAATCGTCGCGATAAACATGATCGCCGCGCGTGATGGCCAGTACGGAAATGCCGTAGCGCTTACGCAAGCGTAGATCACCCACCGATTGCTTGAGAAAACGCGAACTCGGCGGAATCACGGCTTCGGAAATGCCCGCGCGCGTCGGGTTGAACAGCTCGCCCAACTGACGCATGCGCGGCGAGACCTTGCACAGCTGGTTGTTGGCGAAGCGATTGAGTTCCTCGCGCGGACCCAGCACACCGAGGATCGATCCCACCCAGATGACCTGGTCCGCCGGCGGAGCCATGCGCGCGTCGTTGCCGCTCTTGATCGCCAGGATCAGCGGCGCGCCATGCAGCTGTTCGACTTCGCCGATGCTCATACCGACCAGCGGACTTTCGGCGGTGACGGTCAGTTCGGCGGTTTCGCCGACAATGCCGTAGGTTTCGGCAAAGTAACTTTCGGTACGGCCTGGCGTGACCTTTTGGCGTTCGTCTTCGCGCTCGGGCAGTAGCTTGTTGGTGAACAGGTAGAAGAACAGTACGCCAGCTATGGCCAGCGCGAGCCCGACCGGCGTCACGCTGAACAGGCCGAATTTGGGGACGGTCTGCGCGCCCGGCGGCAGGTTGGCATTGGCGCTGGCGATCAGATCGTTGAGGACGATCAGCGGCGAGTTCGCGATCAGCGTGGTGTTGGTGGCGGTGAGGATGCAGAACGCCATCGGCAACAACAGCCGCGAGATCGGCACGCCCGTGCGCGCGGACAGGCGGCTGGTCACGGGAATCATCAACGCCGCCAAGGCCTGGCTGGGGATTACCGCGCTAAACAGGCTAGTCACCGCATTGATCACGACGCCCAGGCGCGATTCCTTGCCGCGCGCCATGCGCATCACGAATTGTGCGGTAAGCGCGAGTACGCCTGCGCGGTCCAGGCCTGCGCCCATGATCATGATCGCGATAATCGCGATGACGGCGTTACCGGCAAAACCGTTGAAGACGCGATCGGAGGGAATCAGCCCGGTCAGGCCGATCACTACCACCACCAGAAGCGCCACCATGTCGGCGCGGATCCATTCGAGCACCAGCATCAGCATGGTGAAGCACACCAGCCCGAGTACCAGGATCATTTCCGGGGTGAGGGTTAGCGCCACTATCGGACGTCCCTGTCGGGCGCTGGCCAAAGCTGGATATAACGGGGCAGTGAATGCTTCACGCGGCGACTCGTCCCTGTTTGACGCAGAAGTATAAGCGTCAGCGCAGGCGGGCTGGTGAACCGTTGCCGCATTGCGGGCGAGTTGTCAGCCAGTGTGGGGCTTTATTGCTCGTCATCCCGGCGCGGGCCGGGATGACGAGCGAAGGCGTGAGGCGCTTTGGCTCTGATCAGCGCTTGCGGTAGAGCAAATCCCACACACCGTGGCCAAGCTTCAGACCGCGCCGCTCGAAATGCGTTTCGATGCGCCAGTCGGGCTTTTCCGCGTACTGGCCCGCGCCTAGCGCATTGCTCCAATCCGGAGCGGCTTCCATCACCTCCAGCATGTGCTGGGCGTACGGCTCCCAATCGGTAGCCAGATGCAGCAGGCCGTCGGGTGCCATGCGCGAGGCGAGCAGGGCGACGAATGGTGGTTGGATGATGCGGCGCTTGTTGTGGCGCTTCTTGTGCCAGGGATCGGGAAACCAGATGCGCGCCTCGGCAAGCGTGCCGGGTGGAATCTCCTGTTCCAGCACCTCGACCGCGTCATGCTTGTAGAGACGCACATTGGTGGCATCCCGAGCGGCCAGGGCGTTCATCAGTCGGCCCACGCCCGGACCGTGCACTTCGACGCCGATGTAGTCGCGCATCAGGTCGTGCTCGCTGGCCCAGGCCAGGGCTTCACCGTTGCCGAAACCGATCTCCAGCACGCGAGGCGCATGGCGGCCAAAGCGCGTATCGAAGTCCTGTGGGGCGCTGGTGTAGTCGATGCCGAAGCGTGTCCAGTGCGTTTCGAAGGCACGCTCCTGGGCGGGTGTCATGCGGCCTTCCCGCAGCACGAAGCTGCGGATGCGGCGCATGTATTCGGGCGCGTCGTGGTCGGCGCGGTCGCTCATCAGCCGATGGTGCCGTCGATCGGGCTGGAAGCCGAGGCGAAGCGCTTGCGCGGAATGCGGCCGGCGCGGAAAGCGGCGCGGCCGGCTTCGATCGCCAGCTTCATCGCGTGCGCCATCAGGATAGGGTCCTTAGCGCAGGCGATGGCCGTGTTCATCAGCACGCCGTCGCAGCCCAGCTCCATCGCGATGGCCGCGTCGGAGGCCGTGCCGACACCGGCATCGACGATGACCGGCACCTTGGCGTTTTCGACGATTTCCAGCAGGTTGTAGCGGTTCTGGATGCCGAGTCCAGAGCCGATCGGCGCGGCCAGGGGCATCACGGCGACGCAGCCGATCGCTTCCAGCTTGCGGGCGAGGATCGGGTCGTCGCTGGTGTAGACCATCACGTCGAAGCCATCGGCGACCAGCAGTTCGGCGGCTTTGAGTGTTTCCACCACGTCCGGGTAGAGCGTGCGTTCGTCACCAAGCACTTCGAGCTTCACCAGTTTGTGGCCATCCAGCAGTTCGCGCGCCAGCTTGCACGTGCGCACGGCATCGACGGCGTTGTAGCAGCCGGCGGTGTTGGGCAGCAGGGTGAATTCATCGGGCGGCAATGCATCGAGCAGGTTGGGTGCGTTGGGGTCCTGGCCGAAGTTCACCCGACGGATCGCCGCGGTGACGATCTGCGCACCGGCCGCCTGGGTAGCGCGCCGTGTCTCGTCCAGATCCTTGTATTTGCCGGTGCCGGTTATCAGGCGCGAGCCGTAGCTCTTGCCTGCAATGATGAGGGAGTCGGTCGTGTCGAGCGTCTTGATATTCATGGGGATGGGTCGACGTGCAAAAGGCGCGGAGCGCGGGGGACGTAGGCGTGACGCGACGGATCAACCGCCGCCAATAGCGTGCACGATCTCCACGCGATCGCCCTCACGCAGCTCCAGGCTGTCGTGCTGGCTGCGCGGGACGATTTCATGATTCACCTCCACCGCAACGCGGCGACCCGCATATCCGGCTTCGTGGAGCAACTGAGTGACGGTGGTGCCTTGTCCGCAGTCGCGCGAATGGCCATTGAGGGAGATCTGCATACGCCCATTGTAACGGCACCGGCCCGGTGGTTGGCCGGGCCTGTGCGGAAGATCAATGCTGATTGTCGTTCCTGCGCGGGGGTGGTGCGGATTCCTTCGCCTTCGGCGCGTTTTGGGGATGCTGCTGTTCCTGTTGCTGTTCGGGGCGCCCGTACTGTTGAGGATTGGGCTCGTAGCGGTAGGGCTGCTGGTACGGATGGGGCTGTTCCGCCTGCCGTTGCTGTTCCGGTACGTATTCATGCGCGCGCTGCGCGGCGTCGTAGCGCTGCTCCGACTCCGCATTTTCGCGTGGTTGCGCATATGGTTGCTGCGGGGTGTATCGCTGCGGCTGCTCGACCTGCCGAACTTGCTGGGCAGGTTCGAAGCGAGGCACTTGCGGCAGCGTCGCGGGACGCACGTTGGCGCCAGCTTGGGCAGGGCGGACAACGTTCTCCTGATTCACAACCCGTGATGGATTGGCCCCGATGGCGGAGCGCGCGCCCAGCACGCGTACATTGGAGGTTGGCTGGCCAGCATGGAAAGATGCATTGGCCGCCACGGCCGCCGAGGGTCTGCCGACTGCCACCACCTGGCGGTTGAATCCGGCGGCGGGTAGCGGTCTTGCGTTCACTATGCGCGGCTGGCCGAAACTCGCCGGTGTGGGACGTTGCAAGGCGGCAGGCGCCATGACCGATGCGGAGGCCATTTGCTGCGGACTCATGTGCACCTGGCTCGCCTGCACATTGCGCGCGCCCGCGAAAGCCTGTGCAGACACCGCCGTAAAGGCATGCGGCGCGTTGCGGTTCACATAGGTCATCCCGGGAGCGGGGCGTCCACTCTGATAGAACCCGTATTGATGGTGGATGTTGTTGATCAGCGCACTCTGCGTGTAACCGTTGCGGATGGCGATGTTGGTGACGTTGACCCGGGTGTAGTAATTGCGCGAAGCGCGGTACCACGGGTTGTAGACCTCATGCGGACCCAGCGGGAACCAGCCCACGGGACCGCCCGCGCCGATGCCCACGAAGGCCACCAATGCCGGTGCGTAGATCGGGCGCCCGTGACGTGGGCCAGGCATCCAACCCCAGGCACCGCGGATGAAAGCCCAACGACCGTAGTGATAGGGCGCAAAGCCCCACGGCGAATTGTCCACCCATGTCCAGCCCCACGGACCGATCCATACCCAGTGGCCGAAACGATAGGGTGCCCATCCCGCGGCAACGTTGGCCGGATACCACACGGCGCCATAGTCGCCGTCGTCCTGCCAACTGCCGTAGGCATCCAGATCCTGGCCGCCCACGACGTCGTCCGACACGTATTGGGCGGTGGCTGTTTCATCATTCGCGTAGTGCGCGTTGCGATCGTTGCACCACGCGTCGAACGCATCGGGGCCCTCGATATCGCTGACCATGACGTTGGCGAGCGATGAATCGCTGAATTGGTAGCTGCGACCGCTATAGGCATCACGCTGCGCATTGTTCTCGCCGTAGACGATGCCGTCGCCATCGAACGCGGTCACGGTGGTCGTTGTGCCATCGCTGCTGACACCCACCCGGAAGTTGCCGGGCTGATCGATCACCAGCGCAATAGTGGGGGTGTCGATTTCGTAGCCGGAGCCTTGGTCGACGTTGCGTACCGTGAGATTCAGCGTGCCCTGGGTCAGTTCGAACTGACCGGTTTGATCATTGAGATTGAGCACGCCGATGTCGCTTTCGCCGTCGATGCGCAAGGCAGCGCCACCAAGCTCCAATTCGGCTCTGGCGCCAGGGCCGGTGGACAGCTTGTCGCCATTGGTCAATGGGCGGTTGACGTCGGCGGCGCTCCACTCTGTGCTGCCTGCGGGCATCAGGCCCAAGTCGCCGGCTGCGTAAGACACGCGGGCGACGCGGGCTGGCGGATCGCCGGCGTTGTCCTGGGTGTCATCCGACTGGGCCTGCGCGAAACCGGCACAGAACAGCAGCAGGAGGGCGAATACCCATCGTCCGTCGCGCGAAGATGAAACGACAGCGTTAAGCGCACGCATAGATTTCTCCGTGCCATGGCGCGCGAGGCGGTCGCGCTTCCGTTTTTTTCGTCTTTGGGGATGAAATAAGACAGGCGAATTATGTACGTGGCAGCCAAGCATGCGCATATGCCGCAAGTGTTTTCAGGTATGGCGGTTCAGCCGGCCGCTATCAATGGTTCACACGGCGTTGCCATCGGTGAAAGGTGCGAACACATGCCCAGGATTCCAAAAGCGACACTCGCCAGCTACCATCGCCAAACGCTGCGGGTGTAGCTCAATGGTAGAGCTGTAGCTTCCCAAGCTACTGACGAGGGTTCGATTCCCTTCACCCGCTCCATCGTCCCCGGTTCCCCACCGAGAATTCCAAACCCGACAGCGTGAGCTGACATGGCGGAAGTGATCACCCTCGGTTGGCGGGAGCGGCTGGCGTTGCCCCAGTTCGGCATCGCCATGCTTAAAGCCAAGCTCGATACCGGCGCGCGTAGCAGCTCGCTGCATGTGGATGAACTGGAAACGTTTGTGCGCGATGGCGACACCTGGCTGCGCTTCATGGTGGGTCTTGGTCGCCGTTCGGTGCGTCATGTGCAGTGCGAGGCGCAGGCCCGCGACCGGCGCGTGGTGGTGGATACCGGCGGCGGTCGCAGCGAACGGTGGTTCATCCGAACCGAAGTGATGTTGGCTGGAGAACGTTTTGTGGTTGACATGAATCTGACCGATCGCCGCCACATGCTGTTCCCTATGCTGTTGGGGCGCACCGCTTTAACGGGGCGTTTCTCCGTCGATCCTGCCCTTTCCTACACTCTTCCACGACCTGCGCACACGATGGTGGACAAACCATGAAAATCGCCATCCTTTCGCGCAATACGCGGCTTTATTCCACCCAGCGACTGGTGGAAGTGGCGCGCGAGCGCGGCCATGTCGTGCGCGTGCTCGATCCCTTGCGTTGCTACGTGCGCATTGCGCCCGGTTCGGTGGAAATTCGCTACAAAGGCAAGGCGCTGCACGATATCGATGCGGCCATTCCGCGCATCGGTACGTCCAGCACGTTTTACGGCACCGCCGTGCTGCGCCAGTTGGAAATGATGGGTGTCTACACGCCCAATTCTTCCGACGCGGTGCTGCGCGCACGCGACAAGCTGCGCTGTCTGCAAATTCTTGCCGCAAAAGGGCTGGATATGCCGGTCACCGTGTTTGGCGACAATCCCGACGACACCACCGACGTGCTGGAAATGCTCGGCGAACCGCCGCACGTCATCAAGCTCAATGAGGGCAGCCAAGGCACCGGCGTGGTGTTGGCGGAAAAACGCAGCGCATCGCAGAGCGTGGTGGAAGCGTTCCGCGGTCTCTACGCCAATTTCCTGGTGCAGGAATTCATCGCCGAAGCGAAGGGCAGCGACCTGCGTTGTTTCGTGGTCGGCGGCCAGGTGGTGGCCGCCATGCAGCGGGACGCCGTTCCTGGCGAGTTCCGCGCCAATCTGCACCGTGGCGGCACAGCGATAGCGGCCAAGCTGACGGTGGCCGAAAAACGCATCGCAGTAAGTGCCGCCCAGGCCTTGGGTCTGGGCATTGCTGGCGTGGACCTGCTGCGTTCCAAGCGCGGCCCGCTGGTGCTGGAGGTCAATGCCTCGCCCGGCCTGGAGGGAATCGAGGCGGCGTCGGGCGTCAATGTGTCCGAGAAAATCATCCGCCATCTCGAACAGCACGCCGGTAAATAGCGGCGTTAACCCGCCAGTGAGCGTGAGTTAACTGCCACGTAACCCGGCCGCGCCTATAAAGACCCCACTGTTTGTTTGCTCGCCACTTCAATCGCAAGGTCCGGTGACAGCAGACGACGGTATCGGGGCAGTAGCTTCAGCCCGGATGCAGCGACGTACGGTCGCAGCACCCGGGCTTTTTCTTTGCCTATTTCCGGGCCTCCGACGGCCGTTCAGCATTCCGCTTAACATTTGCAGCGTTCCCTCGTTAAGCTTGTGCTTCCGCCGGCCTGTGCGCCGGTTGCGTATCGGAGAGACGCATGCGCGTTCTGGTGATTGAAGACAACAGCGATATCGCGACCAATATCGGCGACTATCTGGAAGATCGCGGTCATGTAGTGGATTTCGCCGGAGATGGCGTCACGGGCCTGCATTTGGCCGTGGTGCACGATTTCGACGTCATCGTGCTCGACCTGACTCTGCCAGGCATGGACGGCTTGGACGTGGCCCGCAAGCTACGCCATGAAGCCCATAAGCAGACGCCCGTGTTGATGCTGACGGCCCGCGATGCGTTGGAGCAGAAGCTCACCGGCTTCGAATCCGGCGCCGACGACTACATGACCAAACCCTTCGCCCTGCAAGAGCTGGCCGCTCGGCTGGAAGTGCTGGCGCGTCGCGGTAAAGGCCCGCAGAGCCGAGTGCTCAAAGTAGCCGACCTCACCTACAACCTGGACACGCTGACGGTGACCCGCGAGGGCAAGTCGATCCAGCTCAATCCGATCGGCCTGAAGCTGCTCCAGGCGCTGATGGAAGCCAGCCCTTCGGTGGTCACGCGCCAGGATCTGGAACAAAAAGTGTGGGGCGAGGAATTGCCCGACAGCGATAGCCTGCGTGTGCACATCCATGGTCTGCGTGCTGCGATCGACAAGCCGTTCGAAAAGGCGTTGATCCACACCCGACACGGCATTGGTTACCGCATGGTCGATCCGGATGCAGTCCAGGCGTAAGCTGCGGTTTCGCCTCGTCGTTTCCTTCGCGCTGTTCGGGTTTGGACTTAGCGCGCTGTTTGCTGTGGCTTCGCTGTATGTGCGCGCGAAGGTCGAAGATCAATTAGTCGCTTCGGCGTTGCAAGACGATGTCGATCAGGCGGTAGACAAGACTATTGCCGACCCCAATCAACCGGTGGCATCCGAGCTGCTTCAGGCCTGGATCAAGAGTGATCGCACGCTATACAAGATGCCGCTGTCTTGGCAGAACCTGGATGCCGGCGTTCACGATATGTACGAAACGGACGCTAATGGACATAACAAGCACTACAAATTAGCGGTTGAACGCAAGGACGGCATCATCGGGTTTGTGCGTTATGACATCAGTCGCGAAGATCTCGGCAAGCGTCAGCTCATTACCTCGCTCGTAGCAGCTGTCATTCTTTTTAGTTTGCTTTCTTTGGCTATCGGTCTATGGCTGTCGCGTAAAGTACTCAAGCCGGTGAGCGAGCTTGCCACGCGACTGCGTGATTTTCGTAAAACAGGACGTGCTGAACCCTTGGCACTCCATTTTGCTGATGACGAGGTGGGTGAGCTGGCGCGGGCGCTCGATGAATATTCTTCGCGCTTGACAGCGATGGTCGAACGCGACCGCGAGTTCAATTCCGATGTGAGTCACGAGCTACGCACCCCGTTGGCGGTGATTTCCAGCACTACGGAGTTACTACAAGGTTCGCCCGATCTTACCGATAAACTACGCGAGCGCCTTAAGCGCATCGAGCGCGCATCTCGTCAGGCCACCGAACTGATCGAGGCATTATTGTTGCTATCACGCGCCGAACGGCGCGGCCCAACACGCGGCGAAACAACGGAAGTGGCGAAGGTTGCCTCCGATGTCATCGAAAGCCAGCGGCCACAAGTACGCGACAAACCGATCGAAATAGAGCTGATTCAGAATGATCCCATTAGCGTCAATGCACCGGCGTCGGTATTGTCGGTGGCGCTCACAAATATCATCGGCAACGCGATCAAATACACCCTGGAAGGTCGCGTCACGGTAAAGGTGGAGAAGGGGCGCATCGACGTGATCGATACCGGCCCCGGCATCAAGCCCGAAGATGCGGAACGTCTATTTCAGCGTGGTGTGCGCGGTGAAGGTGCGGGTGGTAGCGGCGCGGGCTTAGGGTTGGCCATTGTGCGCCGCTTGTGCGAACTGTACGGGTGGGACGTATCGATTAGGCCGCGTCCAGATACCAATGGTGCAGTCGCGAGCATTGTATTTGAGCGGGGAGTTTGATGACAGGATCTTGGGCGAGTAAGTAAAGTGCGCCATTGATTCCGATAGATCTTCTTGGGCTACAAAGCGCGCAAAGAGAATGGAGAGCACGCCTAGGAGGGTCAGCTTTCTTAGGCGCGCGCTCCAGTTTTGCGACTCGGAGCAGTTCGCGTTTGTAGAAACCACTTAAGTTCTGTAAGCGGATTCTTTACAGAGCATTTTAGAGATCCACGTTGTAGTAGGCCTGGCATTGTCCGCCAACGTCAGGGGGTGGGCAGACTATTATTAGTTCTTGCGTCGTTGCGTCAGCGCCGTTGCTGGTTTCGAGGGGAATATTTGCATTTGCCGTAAAGGGCACGGTTGCGAATAAGAGACTCGCGATGGTGAGCATGACGATTTTTGTACCCATGATTCTATCCCTTGAAGGTTGACAATCTCAGTGGGTCGCTTGTAAAAAACGATCACTTGAGAGCTTGCGATTGTCCCTTCGTTCTTAGGCCGACGTCCCCCCGGTTTTGAGTAGCACAACGATTTGGAGTCCAATCCCTCAACGAACGGAGATTGGACGTGAAGAAGCGGTTTACCGAAGAACAGATCATCGGTTTCCTGCGTGAGGCGGAAGCCGGCATGCCGGTGAAG
>JAATFF010000143.1 GCA_015655335.1 Lysobacterales bacterium
ATGGTCACTGGAAAAGCAGCAGCGCGCCCTGCCTCGCCAACGCGCCGCCATGCACGCCACGCAATCACGATGCCCACCAGCCACATCAGCAATCCGACGACACCGGTCTCGGTAAGGATTTCCAGCACAATTTGATGCGCATGACAGGCCCCTTCGCCCTCACCGCACGTTTCCGCCGTCATGAAGTGATCGTTGGCTGGCGCAAAGTGGGGATAGGCGTAGCGGAAATCGCGCACGCCCACGCCTGTCAGCGGATGGGCTGCGATCATGCGCAGGCTGTTGTGCCAGATATCGAGTCGTCCCGTCATCGCCTGGTTGAGATCCTGCTCGTTGCCGCTCAACGCGGTAAGCGTGCGTTGCATGCGCGCATCGAAACGGGTGGATGTCTTCCAGGCAATGCCACCAGCAGCCAACAGTAGTAGCGCACCTATGCCGCAAAGGGCGATAAACCGCAGAGCCGAACCGGCTTCGCGCCACGCAAAGGCAAGCGCAACCAATCCATAGCAGAGCCAAGCGGCGCGCGATCCGCTCAACATCACCGGCCCCAGCAACAATAGAAAGGCGACGATCACGCCGCGTCGCCCCCATCGCTGCCGCGACACCCACAGCGCCAGAGGTGAAAGCACAGCCAAAGTCGGGCCGAGCTTGGGATCATCCGCGCCGAAAAGGCCCGATATCCGCTCCGGTTCCGCATGGCCCCGCAAACTCCAACCTGTGAGCATTTGCATCCACGCATCGAGTACCCAGAACGCAATGACCGCGGCGACAGCGACATACAATCCATGCAAGCGTTGTTCGCTGCGGATCGCGTAACAGGCATACAGACCCAGCGGAACATAACGCAACAGCGCCAGCACGGTCGTCCAGCTCTTTACAGGTACAACGGCCGTGAATGCGGAAAGCAGCGCCGCACCGATGTAGCAGGCAAGCAACGCCAGCAACAGGCACCCGCCGGGGTATGCCGGCCATGTCAGCCCGTCGCGGCGCAGCGCAAGTAGGATGCCGACCAGACACAGGAAAGTACCCAGCTCCGCGCTGCGCCCGAAAGGCAGCAACGCGATGACCAGCCAGAACGGCAGCGATGGCGAGCGCAGCAGGTTTTTCAGTGCTGGGATGGAGGGGCTCATGCGAGGTCCGTGACGGCGATCCCCGCATTGTAGGCGAGTCCTCGTCGCCGACAGGTTTAGCCCGCCACTTCCTCGTAAAGAGCGAGCGCAGCGTGCTGCATGTCGATCAGGCGATAGCGTTGCAGCGGCGAAATCGGCGGCGCAACGCGTAGCAGTTCAGCGGCACGTTCGACCAGGCGCTCTTTGTCGCCCGGCGGTACGCGACCGGCGGGATAGAGTTCGGCGAGCAGCTCGCCAACGCCGCCATGGGCATAACCGAGCACCGGACGGCAGAGCGCGAGCGCTTCCACCACGGTACGGCCAAAGGCTTCGGGCTTGTTCGACAACTGCAGGATCAGCGCCGAGATCGCATAGATGTCGCGCACATCCTCACGTGCCGGCGTCAGCACGACTTGCGAGGCAACGCCACGAGCTTCGATCAGCGCCTCCAACTCGCGCACATACGCCTCGCGGCCGGGCTCGATCACGCCCAACAGCAATAACCGCGTTTCAATGCCGCGCTGCTTGAGTTCGGCAATCAGCTCGATCGCGTCGCGATGACCCTTCAGCCGCGTTCCGCGGCCGGGTAAGGTGAATAGCGGTGCGCCGGCGAGACTGGGATATTCGGCAAAGAATGCTTTCTGCCAGGCTTCGTCGGGGCGATGGCCGTACGGAAAGGCCTCCGGATCGATACCGCGCGGAACGATCCGGATGCGGGCCGTGTCCAGGTTCTGATAGTGGCTAATGAGGTAATCGCGCACCGTCTGCGACACAACCACAATGCGCTCGCCGCGCAACATGATGGCGCTATAGCGACCGGGCGAATTGAGCCCGTGCACGGTGGTCACGAAATGCGGTTTGGGAGAGAGGCCTTTCAGCGCCCACCAGGCCATCCATGCAGGCAGCCTTGAGCGGACATGCACCACGTCCGGTTTCAGCTCGCGCAGGAGACGTCGCAATCGGCCCAAGCGAGCTAGCGTGCTCAGCGATTTGCGGCCGATATCCAGGGTGATGTGTTCGCTGCCTTCGGCCTGCAGCTGGGCGGTCATGCGCCCGCCTGCGGAGATCACCACCGAACGGTGGCCGGCCTGCACCAACGCCTGTCCTACCTCCAACACCGAACGCTCCGCGCCGCCCGCGCGTAGCGCAGGTATCAGCTGTACAACGGTCAGCGTCCTGGCCGGCGTGGCGGCAACAGACATGGTTCCCTCATTTGCAACTCTCATCCAAAGAAGCAAGCACCAATCGTGCCGCCGGGCGCCTTTGCGTCCCAACGGTGGCCCGCGCTCAGTCGCGCAACACGTAATGTGCGCCACAGTAAGGACAAATGGACTCGCCACCATCCTCGACGACGGGCAGGTAGACCTTCGGATGAGAATTCCACAACGCCATGCCAGGCATCGGACAGGACAGCGGGAGGTCCGAACGCGTCACTTCGTAACGATTTTCGGCATTCGCCAGGATGGGCGTGGCCGCGGCATTGGAACCCGACATGGGGTGGTGCTCCGGGTGGGACATGGGACCAGCAATGTTAGCAGGCCCACGCCCGGTGCGCCCTGCCCCCTCTCCCTCGCGTGTTCAGGAGGGAGAGGGAGGGATTATTGCGTTACTGCGCCGCGCCAGTCTTCGGCACTTCGGCTTCGGTGGTGATGTCCAGCTTGATCTCGTCGCTCACGTTCGGGACGTAGGCACCCAGGCCGAAGTCCGAACGCTTAAGCGTGCCGGTCGCGTTGAAACCGATCGCCGGCTGGCCGGTCATCGGATGCTTGCCGCTCTTGTTCAGCGTGGCATTCAGCACGACTGGCTTGGTCACGCCGTGCACGGTGAGATCGCCGGTGATCTTGTAATGGTTGCCGCCTACCGATTGCACGCTGGTGCTCTTGAAGCTCGCCGTGGGGAATTTGTCGGCATCGAAGAAGTCGGGCTCCTTCAGGTGCTTGTCCAGCGCGGTCACGTGCGTGTCCAGGTTGCTCAGCGGCATCGTCACCTGCACCGAGGATTTGGACGGATTCTGCTGATCGAACACCAGCGTGCCATCGGAGATACCGAGGTTGGCGGTGGGATTGGAGAAGCCGAAATGGTTCCAGGTGAACAACACCATGGTGTGACCGGGATCGAGCTGGTAAGTCACCGGGGCGGCTTGCGCCGACATCGCCGCACCGAGCAATCCGGCCAGCATCACGTAACGAAGAGTGCGCATGTCTATCTCCTACCTCAATCAGTTTTGGGGGAAAGCGGCGTTTACGACGCCCGCTTGAATATCACCGACTACAAACCATCCGATTCGTCTACACCACGTCCAGCACCTGCCTTACTCCACCCGACAAGCCTCGTCGAACGACAGGCGCGGGCTACGCGGAAACAGATCGCGGCTGGCGTCGCCGTAGCCGATATTGATCAAAAAATTCGATTTGATCTGCGTGCCGGCGAAGAACGCACCGTCCACACCGGCATTGTCGAAGCCGGACATCGGACCACAGTCCAGCCCCAGCGAACGTGCGGCCACGATGACGTAAGCACCCTGCAAGGTTGCATTGCGGAACGCCGTGCGGTCGATCATGTCCTGATTGCCGACAAACCAGCTGCGCGCATCGGCGTGCGGAAACAACTGCGGCAGCTTCTCGTAGAACGTGTGGTCGTTGGCAACAATCGCCGTCAACGGCGCCGCAAGGGTCTTGGCGCGATTGCCTTCGGAAAGGAACGGCTTGAGCTTTTCCTTGGCCGCCTGGGACTTCACGAACACCAACCGCATTGGCGAGGAGTTGGCGCTGGTCGGGCCGAACTTGGCCAATTCGTACAACGCGTGTATCTGCTCGTCGGTCACTTCTTTGGGCAGGAACGCGTTATAGGTGCGAGCATGGCGGAACAACTGATCCAGCGCCGCCTCGGCAAGCTTCTCGCTCATGGGTATCCTCTGCAGAAGACGCGCCTTCAGTGGCGCAACAGACCAGAGTGTAAGGGCTAGCCGGACCTCCCAGGAGTGAACAAGGCGAAACGAACTGTGCAGAATCCGACGACAATCCCATGAATACAGTCGCGTTGCCGGGCGAATGCTGGGCGATCACCGACCACGCCGCCGGCAACCAGCGCCAGGCGCTGTCGCTGGCCGAGCGGCTGGGCATGCCGGTTCGCCATCTCGTGCTGTCGCCGCGCGCGCCGTGGTCGTGGCTGTCGCCAAGGCTCGTTCTCGGCGGACGTCTGGCTCTGCCTGGATCGCAGCGCACGGCCTTCGCGCCGCCATGGCCCGCTGCGGCCATCGGATGCGGCCGCAGCGCTGCCCTTTTCACCCGGATGCTGCGCGATGAGACCGCACGCCGCTGCCATACCGTGCAGATTCTCGATCCACGTATCGACCCAGCGCATTGGGACACGGTGATCGCGCCTCGTCACGATGGGCTGACGGGCACCAACGTGCTCCAGCTCCTGGGCTCGCTCAATCCGATTGATGATGCATGGCTGGAAGACGGTCGTGAGGCATCTCCTGCGCTGGGGGAACTGCCGGGTCCGCGGGTGGGCGTGTTGCTGGGCGGCCCCCGCACCGGCATTCATATCGATGAGCGTTACGCGCAACAGCTGGCCGAACGGTTGCTCGCACGTCAGCGCGCAGAAGGTGGAAGCGTGCTGGTGCTGGCGTCGCGCCGGACGCCGACCGCCGTGATCCACGCGATGCGTATTCGGATGCGCGGCATCCCCGGCCTGATCTGGGCCGGTCAGGACGACGGCGGCAATCCGTATCCCGGCGTCCTTGGCTGGGCCGATCGTTTGGTGGTAACGCCCGATTCGGTCAACATGCTTAGTGAAGCCTGCGCCGTGGGTTGCGCGGTGCAGACCTGGGCGCCGGCGCCGCTGCCATCCAAACTCGCACGCTTTCATCAAAGCTTGCGCGACATCCGCCTGCTGCACGATCTGGGCAGCGAGACTGCACCGCGCCAACCGCCGCTACGCGAAACCGAGACGATCGCCGACGCATTGCGCCGACGTATCGTGGCGGTGTGATGCACTCAGAAGTCGAAGCCCAACGCGTGCGTCACGACGCGCACATCGTTGCATAAGGCCTCAAGCCCCGCGTCGCGCGCCACGATGCGCGACCGAAGATCGAGCGTGCAAAGCAGCGCACGGCGCAGCAATTCCGCATGCGCGAGGGTGAAGCAATTTGCCTGAGCCGTATCCAGTAAACCGGCATCGCGGCACGCCTCAATCAATCCCGCATTGACCGTCACTGCCAACAACGCCGGCCAACGCGCAGCGTGCGCCAACACCAGACCTTGCAACGCGAACTCGATATCGAGCAACGCGCCGTGCCCTTGTTTGAGATCGATCTGCGCCGCATCCGAGCGATCGCGTTCGGCGCGCCAACGCTGTCGCATGCTGCTGACTTCGGCGAGTACTGCACCGCGCTCACGCGGTACCGTGAGCGTGCGGCGGCGAACGTCGGTCAACTCCATGTTCAGCGCTGCATCACCGGCGACTGGCCTGGCGCGTAACAAGGCCTGATGCTCCCAGGTCCATGCGCGGCTTTCCTGATAGGCCACGAATGCCTCCAGGCTGCACACCAGCAATCCCTTCGATCCATCCGGTCTCAGACGCGTGTCCACTTCGTATAGACGGCCGGCGCGCGTGAGCACGGTCAACCAATTCATCACGCGCTGGGTTAGCCGCTGATACCAGCGTGAGCCATCCAACGGGCGCGGCCCATCGCTCATCGCTTGCGCGCGCTGGCCATCGAAGACGAACACCAGATCCAGGTCGGACGCAAAACCCAACTCTTCGCCGCCAAGACTGCCGTAGCCAAGTATCGAAAAACCCGAACCTTCTCCAGGAAGTCGCCCGTGCTGCGCGATCACTTCACGCTCGGCCAGCGCGGCAACGG